>JBKJXL010000116.1:0-7615 GCA_046716225.1 Candidatus Limnocylindrales bacterium
ATCGAACCGGCGATGCCCGCCGGGCGTCGTGAACGCATCGATCCGACCCTCGTCCGCCCAGCGGCGCAGCGTGTCCTGGTCGACGCCGAGCAACCGGCTGGCCGGTCCGATCGACAACCAAGGCGAGGCAGGCCCGCGGCTGTCCCTGGAGGTGGGTTCAGAGGTCACGCGCAGCCTCGGTTGCCGTGGAATATAGGTAAAGCTGGGTATCGCTCCAACGACCCCGTCGGCGGAGGATAGGCGCGCCGATCGGCGCGTGTCAAACGTGGTGAAGCGAGGCCGTGAGCGGGGCCACCACAGGCCCTAAGGGTCAGGCCGGGATGAACTCGTGATCGTCGCGATGGATGCCGTCGCATAGGCCCCAGCGGACCGCTTCACCGGGGATCGCGACCGGCCGCATGATCTCGCGGACCTCGCCCCGGCGGCAGAACAGGTAGCGCTTCCCGCCCATCCAGCGCCGCACGCACACCGGATCGCCGTGGAACTGGAATGGCCCGGGGTTGATGGTCGGACGCTCGGTCCACGCGACCGGCGATTCGCTGGCCACGATGTCGAGCAGATTGATCCGCCACGGCGTGCCGTCGATGACGTCGAGGCAGCCGTCGCAGCGACGCGCCACGTTGTCATGCACGATCGTCCGGATCTGGACGCCCATGATCTCCATCGAGCCATGGTAGCAGGGCGTCACCCACCAACGGGTCGTCTTCCACCACCCACGATCAGGCGCGTGAGAGGCGACCAACCGGGTCCCAGACTCGGCTCGCGGGTCATCGCTGGCGCCACCGAGCAGGATCCGTCGACTCCGGGACGACGAGCCTTCGCTCGAGCGTGCGGGTGGTACCCCCAAGGGGATTCGAACCCCTGATCTCCACCTTGAAAGGGTGGCGTCCTAGGCCTCTAGACGATGGGGGCGCCGGACCCGCGGAGTCTAGCAGCCGGCCTCAGGTCGGGGGCTGACGGAGCATGAAGCCGATCATGGCGAGCGCGAAGCAGCCGGCCGAGATCATCGCCGCGACGCCGCCGAGCAGGCCGAGCGCGATCGCCCGTCCGTTGCGTTCAGCCATGCCGGCGCGCCAGGTTGCCCGAAGCGAGTAGATCGCCAGCGCACCGAAGACCAGCCCGAGCACGACCGCACCGGAGGCAAGCAGGGGGATCTGCGACGGGTCGCGGACGGTGATCGCGTACAGCAGGTAGGCCATGGACCCGATGAGCGCGATCGCGAGGATGACGACACCGGGCGAGATCCGACGCCCGGACCCGGCGGCGGATGGCCCGGACGCGGCCGGACGCCCCTGGCGGCTCATATGGCACCGAACGAGCGGTGGTAGACGGCCACGTTATAGGAGAGCCGCGGACGGGTCAGTTCTTCGCCCAGGCGCGCCCCACGCTCCCCGAAGGCGTCCACGAGGAACGCCCGAGTCTCGTCGATCGAGTCGAATGTCCACCAGCTGTGGATCACGCGGATCTTGAAGCCGTTCGCCAGGAACGGGCCGTCGCGATGACTCCAGTCACCGTACTCCGGCCGCGGACCGAAGAGGCGCGAGACGTCGTCGCGCCCGTAGTCGTGGAGGACGAGCAACCGGCCGCCGGGGCGCAACAGACGCTCGGCCGCCGTGAGCTCCGCCGGCGTGGGTCCACGAAACGCCGACCATGCCACGATCAGGACGTCGGCCGTTCCGGCGTGCGCGCGACCGGTCGCCTCCGTCAAGTCGTCGGCCGTGATCGGCGTCACCCGCGCACCGGAGGTCGCCAGTCGCCCGGTCGTCAGCCTCGGAGGGTCGTCAAGGAGCAGCACGTCGCGATCGGCGAGGGGCCCAAGCGCGTCCAGCACGCGGGCGATCTTGGCTTCGCGGTCGATGGCGCGGGCCAACCGCTCGGCGAGGGCGTCAGGCAGGGGCGTCTCAAGGTCCGTCACGAAGCTCGAAGTATAGGGCCCCACAGCGCGTCGCCAGTCCGAGGACCGCGGGGGTCCGAGGTCATCGGCGCCATCCGGTACGATGCCGCGGCATGTTCAGTCGGCTCGCCGCGATGCCTTCCGGCATCCGGATCTTCCTCGCCTACGCCCTGCTGATCCTCGTCGGGATCGGCCTCAGCCTGCGCTTCGTGGTGGACCAGGCGATCGCCGCACCCGTCAGCCTGCTCGGGGTGGTGGTCATGGTCCTGCTCGCCTACACCATCTTCACGACCACGCTGGTGCTGCAACGGAAGCAGGCCGCCCGCACCCTTGCCATCGGCCTGGCCAGCCTGACCCTCCCGCTGATCCCGCTCCTGCTGCTGGGCAACCTGATCGTCCAGGCGATCTTCGTCGCAGCGCTCGCTGCCCTCCTGTTCCGTGGCCTGTTGGGGTCCGACGTCCGGGTGTATCTGTGCGAGGCATGACACCTGGGCTGTGGCCCGTGTCCGCACGGTTCGGGGCAGGGGCGGTACCCTCACCCGGGACGCGGCCCCCGTCGCCGCCGAGGACATTCGTCACCCGGCGACCCCGCCGACCGCAAAGAGGCATGACGTGAGCAAGGCATCTCGCCGGCAGCAACGGACCGGCTCAGCGACCCAGACCCCTTCCGCCCCGGCGACCAGTGAACGCCCATCGTCCCATGGTCCCACCGGTTCGCCGCGGGCCGGCCGCCGGTCGCAGACCCGCCACCGCGCGGGCACCGAACCAGGGTTCCTGGAGCGCTATCGAAACGCACTCGTCGCGGTCGTCGTCGTCGCGGCTGTCGCCCTGATCGGCGGGTTCGTCTTCGTGTCCGCATCGCAGGCGGCCTTCGCGTGCACCACGATCTGGTCGCCGTCGCCGACCCCCAGCCCGGCCGCCGGCACGTCGAACCCGCCCGGCTATGTCCAGCCGGACATGGGCCGCCGGCACGTGGAGTACGGGACGAACGTGACCTACCAGTACTGCGCCCCGGCGTCCGGTTCCCATTACAACAAGGCCGGCGCAGGCCCGATCCAGCCTCGCCTCTATGGCCCGGCGGACACCGTCATCCCGCAGGGGTGGATCCACAACCTGGAACACGGCGCGCTCACCCTTCTCTATACCGGCGAAGGCGCCACACCCGAGGGCCAGAAGCAGCTCCAGGCGTTCTACGACTCGTTCCCGAACAGCCCGGTCTGCGACATCCAGAAGGGCACGACCCAGGGACCTGTGATCGCCCGCTTCGACCAGATGGCGACGGACTACTCGGCCATCGTCTGGGGACGTGTCCTGCCGCTTGAGACGCTCGACACCAAGGCGATCCTGGAGTTCTACGCCGCCTGGGGCGAGCAGACGAGTCCCGAGCAGCAGTGCGCGCCGACGCCGAGCGAGTTGCCGTCCCCCTCATTGTCCGCCAGCCCCAGCGCAGCTCCATCCGCCAGCCCGAGCTGAGGACCACCTGGTGCTCGCCCTGGTCAAGACGGCGGCCGGAACTGGCCTGGACCTCCTCGACGTGCCGACGCCGACCGTCGGCATCAACGGCGTCCTGATCCGCGTCCATCGGACGGGCATCTGCGGGACGGATCTGCATATCGAGTCGTGGGATGCCTGGGCCGCCGCTTCGATCGTCCCGCCACTCGTCGTGGGTCACGAGTTCGTCGGCGAGATCGTGGAGGTCGGTAGCAATGTCGACGACTTCAAACCCGGCGACCTCGTGTCGGGCGAGGGCCACGTCGTGTGCGGTCGCTGCCGGCACTGCCTGGCGGGCCGACGCAACCTGTGCGCCAGCACCATCGGCCTGGGGGTCGGGGGGGACGGGGCGTTCGCGGAGTACGTCGTCCTGCCGATGACCAACATCTGGCACCACTGGCCGGGCGTGGACCCGGAGATCGCGGCGATCTTCGACCCGTTCGGGAACGCCGTCCACACAGCCCTGGCGTTCCCGATCCTCGGCGAGGATGTCCTGGTCAGCGGCGCCGGTCCGATCGGCCTGATGGCCACGGCCGTCGTCCGCCACGCGGGCGCTCGCCACGTCGTCGTGTCGGACCCGAACCCGTACCGCCGCGGACTGGCGATGCGGATGGGGGCCTCGATGGCGGTGGACCCCCGCGAGCAGGATCTGGCGAGTGTGGCGGCGGGACTCGGGATGGTCGAAGGATTCGATGTCGCGCTGGAGATGTCGGGTGTACCGGGCGCCATCCGCGCGGCCGTGGACGCGATGGCGCATGGCGGCGGCATCGCGCTCCTCGGGATCCCGACCGAGGAGATCACGATGGACCTCAACGCCATCGTCTTCAAGATGCTTACGCTGCGCGGGATCTACGGTCGGGAGATGTACGAGACCTGGTACAAGATGACCGTGATGCTCCAGTCCGGGCTCGATATCCGGCCCGTCATCACCCATCGCTTCGACTTCCGCGACTACGAGGCGGCCTTCGCGGCAGCTCGATCCGGCGAGTCCGGCAAGGTCATCATGGACTGGACGACATGACCGACCCGCTCGCCTTCCTCGACGACGAACTGGCGCAGCTTCGCGCGCAGCACCTGTACCGGCCGCTGCGCGTCATGAGCAGCGCCCAGGGTCCGATCGTGTCGGTGGACGACCGACGCCTGATCAGCCTGTCCTCGAACGACTATCTGGGCCTGACCCACCATCCACGCCTGCGCGAAGCGGCTCTCAGCGCGGTCAACGGGTTCGGCGTCGGGAGCGGTGCGGTGCGCACGATCGCGGGCACCATGTCGATGCACGAAGCCCTCGAAGCCGAACTGGCCGAGTTCAAGGGCACGGCCGCGGTCCTCACGTTCCAGTCCGGGTTCTCGGCCAACACGGGTGTCATCCCGGTGGTGGCCGGCGAGTTCGATCTCATCGTGTCCGATGCCCTCAACCACGCGTCCATCATCGACGGTATGCGGCTCTCGAAGGCCCCGAGAAAGGTCTACCCGCATGGCGACGTGGGTGCCCTGCGCGAGATCCTGCGCGAAGCACGCGAGACCGGACGTCCGGACGGCGCCGGTCCGTTCCGGCTGATCCTGGTCGTCACGGACGGGGTCTTCAGCATGGACGGCGACATCGCGCCGCTCCCGGAGATCGTCGAGGCGGCCGAGGCACACGGGGCGGCGGTCATGGTCGACGACGCCCACGCATCCGGCGTCCTGGGCCGCCACGGTCGAGGCACGGTGGATCACTTCGGGCTGCACGGCCGGGTGGCCATCCAGGTCGGCACGCTGTCCAAGGCGATCGGCTCGCTGGGCGGCTATGTCGCTGGCAACCGCTCCCTGCGCGACCTCCTGACCCAGCGGGCGCGACCCTTCCTGTTCTCGACGTCCCACCCGCCGGCGGTCGTCGCCGCCTGCCGCGAGGCCATCCGGGTCCTCCAGGAAGAGCCCGAGCTGCAAGAGCGCCTATGGGCGAACACTGCGCGGTTCAAGGCCGGGTTGAGCCGCCTGGGCTTCGATACCGGTCGATCCGAGACGCCGATCACCCCGGTGATGATGGGCGACTCGGAGACCGCCGGACACTTCAGCGACCGACTGCTGGACGAGGGCGTGTTCGCACAGCCGGTCGTGTTCCCGACGGTCGCCCTCGACAAGGCGCGCCTCCGGACGATCGTGACCGCGGCCCACTCCGACGAACAGCTCGACATGGCCCTGGCGGCGTTCGATCGCGTCGGTCGCGACCTCGGCCTGATCGCCGGATGACGCCGACGCCTCGAGTGCAGGCGTGACCGGCGACGCTGGCGAGGTCCTCGACCTCCCGCTCGACGCGCATGTGCACACGGACCTGTCGCCAGACAGCGACGTTTCCATCGACGTCCTCGCCGGGTTGGCGGCGGCACGCGGGCTGGAGGAGCTGGCGATCACCGATCACGTCGACTTCGAGCGCCGAGCGCCCGCCTTCGAGTACACGACGTTCGAGCAGCGAGAGCGGACGGTGCGTGAGGCCGCCGACCGCTGGGCGCCGCACGGCGTGGCGATCCTGTTCGGCGTGGAGCTGACCTACGACCGAAGCTGGGAGGCCGACATCCGCGACCACCTGGGTCGGCATCGATACGACTTCACGATCGGGTCCGTCCATGATCGGGCCGACTCGCCCTACAGCCGTGGACGGGTGGCGGCATGGGTCGGCGGACGTTCGCTGGCCGAGATCGTCGCGCCGTCGTTCGACGAGGTCGTGGCGGCAGCGCGGTCCGGCCTGTTCGACGCGATCGGCCACATCGACGTCGTGAAGCGCTACCTGTGGCCGCACGTGACGCCCGACCAGTTTGCCGACGCACCAGAGCTCTACGAGCCGATCCTCCACGCCCTCATCGAGTCCGGCACGGCCCTGGAGCTCAACACGAGCGGACTCCGCCACCCTGTCCGCGAGGCCTATCCGTCTGCGGCGGTGGTGGCGCGGTTCCGCGACCTGGGCGGCCGCGGCTTGACCGTCGGGTCCGACACCCACCAGGCCCGTCACTTCGGGGTCGGGCTCAAGGACGGCTATCTGTATGCGGCGTCCGCCGGCTTCGAGTCGCTGACCGTCGGGTCGGATGGTCGTCTGGTCGGGCTGCCAGAGCGATTCGCGGCGTGACGGTCGTGGACCGACCGGGGGCGGGCGGCTTCGAGCTCGTGGTCCTGGGCGCCGGGCCGGCCTACACCGATCGGCCGGGTGCCACCGGCGCCGCGTACCTCCTCCGTCACCGAGACGGGGCGATCCTGCTGGACCTGGGACAGGGATCGTTCCCGCGGCTGGCCGCCGAGATGGACCCCAGCGACCTGTTGACGATCATGATCTCGCACCTGCACCCGGACCACTTCGTCGACCTGGTCCCACTGCGCCACTACCTGCGCTGGCACCTGAAGCCGGCGCGCCGCGTCCGGGTCATGGGGCCGATCGGTCTTGTCCATCGCCTGGACGGGCTCCACGCGGAGCCCGGGTTCAGCGCCGGGGCACTGGACATCGAAGACCTGGCGGAGGGGCTGCAGTCGATCGGCCCGTTCACGATCGAGACGAGTCTCGTGACCCACACCGAGGAGAGCTATGGGATGCGGGTTTCCGTTGGAGGTGGGCCGGGACTCGTCTATTCCGGTGACTGTGGCCGGGCTGAGGATCTCGATGCGCTCGTCAGGCCGGGCGATGTCCTGTTGAGCGAGGTGTCGTTCGGGGCTGGTCCCGTGCCGAACGACGCGGCCCACCTGGCCGGGCCCGATGTTGGACAGCTGGCCGCACGAGCCGGCGCTCGCGAGGTCCTTCTGACGCACCTGCTGATGGGCCAGGACGGCGACGCCACCTTGGCGTCGGTGCGTGCTGCCTTCGATGGTCCGGTGCGCTTCGTCGACCCAGGCGACCGGATCTCGATCCGGAGCTGATCGGCGGCGCACCGCGGATCAGCATCCCGGACATGAACGAAGACCGGACCTCATGGTCCGGTCTTCGTCAGTTCATCGGGGTCTGGCGCGGGACGCGCCATCCGGTGTCTGGCCTTAGCGCTTGCCTCGCTTCTGGATGGCCCCAGCTGGGGTGACCAGCAGGACCACGGTCAGCAGGCCGGCCATGCCAAGCAGGACGATCTGGAGGTTGGATCCGGAGACGCCGGAACCAGCCAGGGTGTCGGTCGGCGGAAGGGTGACGGCCGGGGTACCGGTCTCAGCCTCGACCTCGCCTTCCGGCTCCGTGCTGGGCTCGGTGCTCGGCTCCGTGGAAGGCTCTTCGCTGGGCTC
>JBKJXL010000117.1:0-3105 GCA_046716225.1 Candidatus Limnocylindrales bacterium
CGCGGGTCGGCGCTCCCTGGTCTGCCTAACGGTTCCCCGGGCGGCCTTTTGGCGGTGTGTCCCGACGCCATCGCCCCTCGTCACCCGCCGCCGCGGGTCCGACCGCCTGGACCTCCCCGCCGCCCGACCCGCGACCCGGAGCCTCGGTATACTGGGCGACCCCCCGCCACCGAACCCGAGGAGTCGGCTCCGCCATGAACGCGATCCGTGCCTTTTGCTCCGTTGGGTGTCCGGCGCTACCGCGACATGAGTCGCTGATCTGACCTTGGGCTCGGAGTCGGCCCTCGCGCCGTTCCGACAGCGTGGCTACCCGGCCCTGGCGGCCTCGAACGCCGCCTCGTCCTTCGCCGTCAGCGTCAGCACGGTGGCGCTCGTGTGGCTCATCCGCGACGACCCAGGCGCGATCGGTCTCCTGTTCGCCCTTCGCGTAGGGGCGCTCTTCGTCTTTGGCATCCCGGCCGGCCTGCTCGCGGATCGAGTGGATCGGCGGACGCTGCTGATCGGCGGCAATCTCATCGGGATCGGACTGGCCCTCGCGATCGCCGGCGTCGGTGCCGCTACGAGCCTGCCGCAGTGGGCGATCCTGCTCGCTGCGCTCGCCTTCGGCATCCTGGATGCCTCGAAGATCTCGGCGGGCCAGGCCTACTCGTACGACCTGGTCGGGGCCTTGCTGGCGACCAGTGGGATCGCCATCGCCGCGATCGGCTGGCAACTGATGAGCGCGCTCGGCAACCTCGTCGCGGGCCCGATCATGGATTCGTATGGCGTCTCGGTCGCCTTCGTGGTGGTCGCCGCTGGCCTCGTCGTGAGCACGGTCCTGCTGCTGATCGGCGCCCCGACGGCCGAGGTTCGTCGGCGCCTGGCTGCCCGGAACCCGGACGATCCGCCGCGCACGTGGCGGGCGTCGTTGGTGCTCGTGCGCAGAAACCATGTCCTCGCCCTCCTGGCCCTGGCCGTCATCGTGACCGAGACCTTCGGGTTCTCGTTCCAGGTCCTGCTGCCCGTCTTCGCCGACCGGGTGTTCGCGACCGATGCCGCCGGGTACGGGCTGATGGGTGCCGTCGCGCGAGTCGGCGGTGCCTGTGCCCTCGTCGGCGTCGCGATCTACGGCACCAGCCTCACGCGAGGCAGTGTGCTCCTGACCGCCGGCGCGACCTTCGGGTGCGGGCTCATGGTCCTCGCGATCGCACCGACCCTCGCCGTGGCGCTCCTCCCGATCTTCGTCGTGGGCGGAGCGGCGGCGGTCAGCGACGCGCTGTCGCAATCCTTGATGCAGCGATCGACCGACTCTGGCGAACGGGGCGCCGCGATGGGAGTGTGGTCGTTCGCGGTGGGCTGGGGTCCGTTCGGGAGCCTCGCGGTCGGTCTCGCGGCGGCCCAGATCGGGGCTCCGCTGACCCAGGCGATCGCGGGTGCGGTGCTGCTGTGCCTGGCGATCGCCTTGTCGTTCAATCGGGCGTTGCGCACGCTCCGTTAGCCTGCGGTCCGTCGCTGGAACGGATGAGGCGGTCCTATAGGTACCCCGATCATGACGAACGTGCAGGGTCGTCGGCCGGATCCGGCATGCGATGTCGCTTCTCGATCGGGTCCACGAGAGGCTCGTCACGGATGGGGTAGATGGGAGGACCCTGCAGCTCGGGATCGAAGTCGGAGATCGGTCGGGCCTGGACGAGGCCCACCTCCCGGAGTGGCGCGCCAGGCGGTGTGCCGGAGCGGACCCTCGCGGTGAGCGACCCCCCGACCAGCGCGTCGACGATCGACACGAGGAGTTCGACTGCGGCTTCATCGGTCAGCCCGGCTCGGGCGAGGGACCCCCAGGTCTCGAAGGCCATCGCGTGCGTCAGGACAGCCAGCAAAGTCGGACGATCGGCCTCGGCCTCGATGGCCCATCCGTCCGCCAGCGCATCGAACATGACCCCCATCCTGAGCTCGAACAGGTCCGGTTCGTTGGGCGCCGGCGCAGCCGGGTCGACGTCGTAGAGGACATTGCGCAACATTCGCTCGTTGGCCCGGTACCACCCGAACAACGCTGCGAGTCCCACCCGCAGGCGGGCTGACGGATCCGCAGTTCCCGCCCACGACGCGGCGGTGGGCATCCCGGTGACCACGATCCCGTGCTCGGTGCACGCCCGATACAGGCCGTCCAGATCCGGAAAGTGCGCGTACACCGTGTGCCGTTGGACGCCGGCTCGATCCGCGATCGCGCTGATGGTGGTCCTCGATGGGCCGATCGTGGCGTGCAGTTCGAACGCGGCGGCCGTGATCCGATGCCGGGTTTCCTCGAGCGTCTCCAGGCGTCGACGCATGCGGTACGGACGGCGACCAGACTGAGGACTCGGTTGCTCACGCATGTGCACTGAAAGTATTGACGACTTTGCGCCCCACCGCTACCGTTACGCACATTCTACTGCACAGGTGTGTGCAGTCATATCCAGTGGGGAGGTCTGTATGCCGATCGTGGCGCACACGCGATTCCTGGTCCCGCCGGGCGGCGGCGAGACGATCTGGGATGGGCCGATCGGCACGTCCGTGAAGGTCCCGAGCGAGACGACCCAGGGTGCCCTCTCGATCTGCGAGATGCCGATCGCGGCCGGCTACATGGTCCCGCCGCACGTGCATCAGGACACCGATGAGTGGTCGTACGTTCTCGAAGGCCGCGTCGGCGCACGCGTCGGCGACGATGAATTCAGCGCGGATCCGGGGTCGTGGATCCTCAAGCCGCGCGGTCTGATGCACACGTTCTGGAACGCCGGGCCGGAACCGGCGCGGATCATCGAACTCCTGACGCCCGGCCGCTTCGAGGGGTTCTTCCGCCGCTCCGTCGAGCTCGCGTCCAACGACGAACTGACCGACGAGGCGATGGGGGCCCTGGCCGAGGAGTACGGGACGGCCGTCTCGATGGACTGGGTGGATGACCTTGCGGCACGCTACGGCCTCGAGGTGACCATCTGACCCGGCCGGACCACCGCCGCCCGCCGCCGGGCAGGAAAGAACCCCGGGTGGTCGGGCCCGGGGTTCAGGGAAAGGCGTTGGTTGCGGGGACTGGATTCGAACCAGTGACCTTCGGGTTATGAGCCCGACGAGCTGCCGCTGCTCCACCCCGCC
>JBKJXL010000118.1:0-2941 GCA_046716225.1 Candidatus Limnocylindrales bacterium
TTGGTCATTGCCTGTGCCGACCAGGGTCGACAGCTGCGGCGCTGGTCGCTGCAGGTGCGACCGCTCCCGCTTGAGCCCTCCATCGGCGACGACACCGGAGCCGTGGCCGATCGGGACCAACTGGAGCGCGGATTCAGTCGCCTGAAGCCCGACCAGCGGGCTGTGATCGTCCTGCACTACTACAGCGGCTTCTCGGCAGCCGAGATCGCCAAGATCCTCGGCATCCCAGAAGGGACCGCCAGGTCTCGACTGCACTACTCGACCGAAGCGATGCGTGCGGCGCTCGAAGCCGACGCGCGACAGGCGGTCGACGCCCAGAAAAGGACAGCGTGATGAGCACGAACGAGCGGTTTGACGAATCGATCACCGGGTGGCTTGAGCAGACGGCTCCGGCACGGCTTCCCGACCGCGTCCTCGAAGCCACCTTCGAGCGGACGCGCACGAGCCGGCAGCAGATCGGCTGGCGCTCGATCCTGGGGCGGACCAGCGTGACCCGGTCCGTGGCTGTGCTCGGCGGTGCCGCTGGGGTGGTCCTTGCTACCGCCTTTGCGCTCGGCTCCCTCGACGATCGGCCGGCCGTCGGAGGGCCTCTAGCCTCTGACGATCCCCGGCACGCCTTCGTGGGCACCTGGTCCAGCACCAGCGATGCCGACGGGGGCACCCAGACGATGACCGTTCGAGCTCTGCGGGACGGTGCCGTCGAGATCGTGGTGACTGACGACATCGCCTCGGTGTGCTCGCGCACCCCGTCGACGATGACGGGCACCGGGCGGCTCGAAGGCGACGCCCAGCTCGTCATCCCCTCGCCGATGTACACCTGCGACGATGGGAGCGAGGTGGTGGCCCTGAGTGGCCCTCCTCTGCAGGAGCAACTCCGCAACCTCACCTTCGCGCGCGATGCCCAGGCCGGGAAACTCACCGACAACTTCGGCGGCGTCTGGCTGCGGGAGGTCGCGGCGGCTCCGAGTCCCGAGCCGACAACGTCGCCCTCGTCGCCCTCCGAGGCGGAGGTCACTGCGCGCCTGAGCGGCTTCCTCGGGGCCCGAGTCGCCGGTGAGGGGGCGCAGCAATACCTAGACGACCCCGAGGAGGACGTCCCGCTCCTCTACGCGACGACCTCGGGATCCCCCTACGAGCGGGCCGAGTCCGAGCGAGTGCTTGGCATCGAGTGGCCGTACGGTCTCACGGCGTTCAAGGTTCGGCTGTTCGCCGGCGACACGGTGGTGGAACAGCTTCTCTTCATGGGCCCTGACGGTCCCCTGGGGCTCGGGTATGACCCGCACGGTTTCGGAACCGAAATCGCGCCAACCACCGAGGATGGCCAGCCCGTGGCCATGCCCTACACCTATTTCGACGGCGAGGTGACCCTGCATGCCGCCCACCCGTGGATCTTTCCCGACCCCAACCCTTACCCCAACCCTTTCGGTCGCCTGATCCCGGAGGGTCCGGGCGTGCGGCCGACGACGGACGGCGGGGAGCGCAACGACTGGGATCGCCTCTTGCTGATGGCCGACCCCGCGTGGGTCGGGACGGATTGTCGGACAGGCCCGGATCCAGCCGACGCGCAGGCGCTGGCCGAGACCATCCGGTCCGACGCCGGCCTCGAGGCAACGGCGCCGGTCGCGGTGAGCGTCGGGGGGACCCGGGCACTGATGATGGACGTGGTGATCGCCGCCGGAGCGCGTGTCTGCGCGAACGTCAACGTGGGAGGGGACTTCGATGACGAATCGGGCGTCCTGAGCCCCGTCTTCGACCAGAACGGGTATGTCGTGCACGACGAGATCGCTGCGGGCTACGTCGTAACGGGCCAAGCATCGGGGGAGTGGGTGCGGCTCTACCTGTTGGATGTGCCCAAGGGGTCGTCCATGCGGATCCTGGCCATCGCCGTCGTAGCTCCCGAGTCGAGCTTCGCGAGGGCGGTGGAGGCGGCTACGCCGATCATCGATAGCGTCGACGTCCACGGCCCGTGACCGCGATCTGCCTGAAGGCTGCGAAACTCAGCTCGCTCCTGATGGGTTTGCTGGTTGCAGGCTGCGCGGCGGGGGCGCCAGATTCCACGACAACGCCGGCGCCGGCGCAAACAGTGAGCCCGGCACCTTCCGCAAGTCCCGTCGCGCCGGGTCGGACCCATGTCCTCTCGGCGAGCTCCGAGGATGCTGTCGGGATCACGGTGACCATGCCCGCATCCGGCTGGTCCGGTGAGCCGGGTGGGTGGGCCATGGAACGGGGCCGAGAGGGCTTCAGTCCACCGGACGGTGCGGCCATCATCGCCTTCGTGGTGGACGAGGAGTTCTACGTGTACGGCGACCCCTGCGACTGGTCGAGCACGAGGCCCGACACCCCCGCCACGACGGTCGACGAGCTCGTGGCCGCCCTCGCGAACCAGCCGTCGCGGAACCCATCGGCGCCGGAGGACATCACCGTGAATGGGTACGCAGGTAAGAAGATCACCCTTCACGTGCCGGATGACGCCGCCTTCACCGATGGCGAATTCACCGACTGCGATGAGGACAATTTCTCGAGTTTCGGCGTTGCCGGTGAAGACCCGGCTCGCTGGCACCAGGGTCCGGGCCAGATCGACGAGATGTGGATCATGGACGTGAACGGCAGGATCGCTCTCCTCGACGGCGCGTACTACCCGGATACGCCGCAGAACGCGGTCGACGAGCTGCACGCCATCCTCAGGTCAGCCACCTTCGACTGAGACCTGTTGCGGACCGAGCGGGCAGGGGCGGCGAGGCGTCGGCCGAGCCTTACCGAGGCAGCGGCGTCGATCGGTCACTCATGTGTAGAGGCATCGCCGGCGGCCCGGAGCCGGACGAACAATGAACCGGAATGCCCTGCGTTCCGACTTAGTGTGTAGATGACCCGGATAGGTCGTCCACTTCGGAAGGGAGCGAGGGTGCAGACGGAGCTCGTGGACCGGGCACGACACGGAGAC
>JBKJXL010000119.1:0-2791 GCA_046716225.1 Candidatus Limnocylindrales bacterium
GAAGTGGAATCCGCGCTCGGGCTCCGAGGCGACGGCAGCGTACTCAGCCCGGATCGAGGCCCGTAGTTCGTCGAGGTCGACGGCCGGCGGATCGAGGGTCTCTACCACTGAAAGGCTCCCAGCGAATGGCGGCGCATCCTGGACGGTCGCGCTCGTCAGTGGGGACGATCGCCGCTATCGCTGTTATTCCCGAGCCCGGCCGGGGACGATCTCGCCGATCTCAGGCTTGCGGGCTCGGAGGAGGACGCTCATCGCGATCCTGTCGTGGCGCTCCGCCGGAACCCGGGTGCGGAGCAGCTCCATGAGCTCGTCATTGAAGAGCGGATAGAGGGCGCACTCGGCGATCCCGAACGACTCGATCGGTTCGATCGCGACGTCCCTGAATCCTGCTCGGCGAACGCCCTTGTACATCGCGATCTCGGACAGCGCGCCCGAAAGGCAGCCGGCCCAGGCGGCTGGGTGTGTCTGGATCTCGGGTGGAAGATCATGCTCGAGAACGAGGTCGACGATCGCCAGGCGACCACCGGGCCGGAGTACACGGAACGCCTCGGCCAGGACCCGCACCTTGCGTGGCGAGAGGTTGACGACGCCGTTGCTGATGACGATGTCTGCTGAAGAGTCGGGCAGGGGCAGCGACTCGATGAGGCCCTCGACGAAGCGCACATTCCCCAGCCGGGCCGCCGCCGCCGCCTGCGTACCCCGGTGGACCATGTCAGGGAGGAAGTCGATCCCGACGACCGAGCCCGAAGCCCCGACCGAC
Source organism: Candidatus Limnocylindrales bacterium (assembly GCA_046716225.1). Taxonomy (GTDB): domain Bacteria; phylum Chloroflexota; class Limnocylindria; order Limnocylindrales; family CSP1-4; genus SPCO01. The sequence goes on from JBKJXL010000119.1 coordinate 761, forward strand.
CGCGCCGCCAGTAGGCAGTCGATCCCACCGCCGGATCCCAGATCGACGACATCCTGGTCGGGCCGCAATCCCGCATGGCGGACCGGGTTTCCCACTCCGAGCGCCATCCGGATCGTCTCCGCGGGGACGCCAGCGAGCTCCTCGGGCGAGTAGAAGCGTTCAGCGACACGTCGGTCGGCCGGGCGCACGCTACCGTAGGCGTCGCGGACGATCGATCGGATCGCGTCCTGGGCCAGCAGGTCCCCGTCCTCAAAGTGAGTCTTTACGCCGGTCACGCGGTTCCCCGATCGCCGTCTTGTGCTCGGGCGAGAAGGATCTCGATCCTCGATCGGAGCTCATGTGGCACCGGCGTTGTCCCCTCGCCGTCGGCGACCACCTCGCGCAGATGCCGGTTGAACTCGAGCTCACCGCAGCACCGTTGGCAGGTCTCGAGGTGCACCTCGAACTCGGCCACTGGCTTTGCGTCGAGCTCATGCTCGAGGTAGGTCCACATCCGTCGGACAGCTTCAGTGCAATCGATCATGGCCGCTCCTCGTCGGTAGTGGTCACCAGGCCGTTCAGGACCGCGTAGTCCCAGAGGCCGCGCTCCAGCTGCTTTCGCCCGCGGTGGAGTCGCGAAAGCAGGGTGCCCAGCGGGATCTCGAGGATCATCGCGGCTTCTTTGCATGAGAAGCCATGGACGACCGTGAGGATGATGGGCAGACGGAACACTGGTGTGATCGACCCGAACACGGCCCGAACGTCGTCGTCTCGGAACAGCTGCAGGAAGTCCAGGTGAAGCACGTCGGAGTAGGGGAAAGGGTCCTCGAGCGCGATCGTCTGGAACAGCGAGAACGTGTCGTCCGCGTCGTTCGCGTCGAACGGGATCGTGGCGACTTGGCGGCTACGCGCGCGGAATAGGTCGCGCGAAGCGTTGGTCGCGATGGCGAACAGCCAGCCCTTTGCGCGGGACTCATCCCGAAGATCGTCATACGCCCGCATCCCTCGCAGGAGCGTCTCCTGGACGAGGTCATCGGCGTCGGTCGGGTCGTTTGTGAGACGGACACAGAAGCCGTAGAGGCGATCGAGGTGGTCACGGGCGACGTCGGCAAATGACCGGCGCTCCGCCGGACCGTCGATGGTTCGCGCGAGAGCGTCGCTCAGATCTGTCGTGCTCGTGTCTACCACGCTCGCCATCATGCCTCATGTGCCCGTCCTGGTGGATCAGGCCAGGCCTCTCCATCTCTGACGATGAAATGGTCCGGATTAATCCCCGCGGAGACAGGGAATATGTCTCCCTGGCCCGTCGTCATTGGCATCGACCCATCAGCAGCGCCGGATCACCGGCAGGAGGATTCGATGGCCACGATCGCAAACCGCAACGGCGTCGACGTCGAGCGTCTCGTCGCTACCGTCGGTGCCGTACAGGCCGACGCCAACGTCGCGAAGTTCACTTTCCGAGCCCGAAGCACCTGGGAGTCTGGCGGACGCAACAAAGGCGAGATCCGCGAGTTCGAGCACGCGGGCGCCACCACCTCAGAGCGCCCGCAGGCGTTCGAGCTGATCGGCGATGAGCCACCCGTCCTTCTTGGCACAAACGCAGGTCCGAACGCAGTGGAACTCGTCCTTCAGGCCCTCGCCTTCTGCTATGCGGTCGGGTACGCGTACAACGCGGCGGCAAAGGGCATCGACATCGAGGAGCTCCGCTACGAGGTCGAGGGCGATCTCGACCTCCATCGATTCCTTGGGCTCGGCGGCCCGCGAGCCGGCTTCTCGGCGATTCGCGCGAAGAGCTGGGTTCGCTCGTCAAATGCAACCGCGGCGCAGCTCGAGGAGCTGTGCCAGTACGTCCAGGACACCTCGCCCGTCCGCGACATCCTTACCGCCGCCGTGCCGGTGACGACGGACCTCGTCGTCCTCGACTGAGGCTCGGTTTCGCGAGGGACCGTGGTCCGCCCGGGACCAGGGTCCCTCCTCGACCTCAGACCCGTCCGCGGGCGGCCCATGCCCGTGAACGGATCGTGAATGGTTAACCCGGTATCAGGGCACGGC
>JBKJXL010000120.1:0-3242 GCA_046716225.1 Candidatus Limnocylindrales bacterium
CCTCCTTGAGGACGAAGTCGACCGTCAGGCCGCCAGTGGTGTCCTGGCCGATCGTGGCCGTCTGGACCTGGTCGCCGCTGAACAACGGCGGGTAGGTCTCGAGATCGAGGACCTGGCCTTCCTGGACCTGGGTCTGGCCGAGCGGCACGAAGTCGAGACGCCCGGTCTGGCCGACGAGCTGGCGGACAGCCTCCGGGTTGGTGACACCGGGCAGTTCGACGACGATGCGGGCCGACCCCTGGACCACGACGACGGCCTCGGACACGCCGGTCGCGTTTACGCGACGCTCGACGATATCCTTCATGACCGCCATGTCCTCGGGCGTCGGCGACTGGCCGTCGACCGGGAGCGCCTGGTACTCCACCCGAAGTCCGCCCTGCAGGTCGAGACCCAGCTTGGTCTCGATCAGCCGCGATCCGGTCGGGCTGCTGCTGTCGGGGACGTACAGGTTGGGGAAGAAGCTGATGATCAGCGCGAGCACGCCGATGACGGCGATGAGGATCGGTCCGGCTTTACGCATCGAGGCGGGATGTTACACGGAACCTCCCCGGACCGCCGTGGACCCGGTCCCGTTGGCCGCCTACGCCTCCAGGGTCGCCTTGATCCGCTCCGCCAGCGCGCGGCCGATGCCGGGCACGGCCGCGATCTGTTCGATCGGTGCGTCGCGGACCCGCTTGATCGAGCCGAAGCCCTTGAGCAGCTAGCGCTTGCGCTTCGGTCCCACGCCAGGCAGGTCGTCGAACGCCGACCGGACGCTCCGCTTGGCGCGCAGGTCTCGGTGGTAGGTGATGGCGAACCGGTGGGCCTCGTCGCGCAAGCGCTGGACCAGATACAGGGCCGGAGAGGTTGCGGGCAGGAGGATCGGATCGGTCCGGCCCGGCAGGAACAGTTCCTCGCGCTCCTTGGCCAGACCGGCCAGCGGCAAGTCGTGCAGGCCCAGCTCGTCGAGGACCTCCTTGGCGGCACTCACCTGGCCCTTGCCGCCATCGACGACCACGAGGTCCGGCATCGCCCAGCGACGCTCCTCCTCGCTCCCCTCCTCCCCATGCTTGGCGAGGCGGAACCGGCGTCGAAGGACTTCCTGGTGGCTGGCGAAGTCGTTGGGACCCTGGACGGATCTTATCTTGAACCGCCGGTACTCGCCGGAACGGGGCTTGCCGTCCTCAAACACGACCATGCTGCCGACCGACTCGCTGCCCTGGAAGTTGCTGATGTCGTAGCACTCGATGCGCAGCGGCGGCCCCGGCAGGCCCAGGGCCGAGGCGAGCTCCTCCAGCGCGGCGAGGGTCTTGCCCTGGTCGGCCAGCCAGCGAGCCTGCTCACGGGCGAGCGTCTCGGTCGCATTGCGCTGGGCGAGGACCGCGAGCTTGCGCTTCTCGCCGCGCTGGGCGAGCCGAAGGTGGACCGGCCCCCCGCGCCGATCGGCCAGGAAGGTCTCCAGATCGGCGGCTTCGGCGATCACGCTCGGAAGGTAGACCTCGCGCGGGATGGACGTCGCGCGGACGTAGTACTGCTCGAGGAAGCCCGTCAGGACCTCCTCGTCCGGCGCGTCGCGAACCGCATCCAGGAGAAAGACGTCCCGCCCGATGAGCTTGCCGTTGCGCAGCACGAACAGCTGGATCGCAGCCTGGTTGTCCTGACGGGCCATGCCGATGATGTCCATCTCGGTCCGGGTGAACGCCTCCATCTTCTGGCTCTCCATCGTCCGCTCGATCGCGCGGATCTTGTCGCGGAGGATCGCTGCCCGTTCGTATTCGGTGCGCTCGCCGGCCTCCGCCATCTCGGACCCGAGCGCCTTGACCAGGGTCTCCTGGCGGCCCTCCAGGAACAGCTCCACCTGGGCGATGTCCTGGGCATAGTCGGCCCTGGAGATCGCCTCGATACACGGTCCCTGGCAGCGCTTGATGTGGTAGAGAAGGCACGGTCGCTGGAGCGCCCTGACGCCGTCCTTGATCTCGACCGTGCAGGTCCGGAACGGAAAGAGACGGCGGACCACGTTCATCGATTCGTCCACGCTGGACGCCGACGCATACGGCCCGAAGTAGCGGCTGCCGTCGTTGACCAGCTTGCGGGTCCGCTCGATGCGCGGGAAGTCGTCGCCGTGGGTGACCTTGAGATACGGGTAGCTCTTGTCGTCCTTGAGCCGGACGTTGAAGCGCGGCCGGAAGCGCTTGATCAGGTTGGCTTCGAGCAGAAGCGCCTCGGAGATCGAATCGGTCAGCGTGATCTCCACGTCGACGACCCGGTCGATGACGCTGCGGATGCGGTGGACTTCGCCGCCCGGCGCCTCCTTCTGCCAGTAGCTCCGGACGCGGTTGCGCAGACTCTGCGCCTTGCCGACGTACAGGACACTCTCGCGCGCGTCCTTCATCAGGTACACGCCGGGGCGGTCGGGCAGGTTCTTGAGGGTCGCGGCGAGGCTGGCGTGGATGGTGGGGGTCACCGTTCGATGCTAGGGCATGGGGCTGAAATGGGAAGGCCGGCCCGTGTGGACCGGCCCTCCAGAGTGGTTGGCGTCAGGTCGTCAGCCGCCGGGGACGGTGACCAGCAGGAGCTGGCCACCTTCGCGCTTGTTGGTCCAGTTCGTGGCGGCCTGTTTCTCGACCCACAGCGAGTGTGCCTGGACATTCACGAGGAACTTGCCCGGACCGAAGATCGACGACACGTCGAGGATCCCCGTGGCTTCCCAGGCTCCCCAGCTGCCCGCGGCGGCGGCCGCGTCGACGTCCGTGAGGCCCTGGTCCGCGGACTGATCGACCTTGATGACGGCGTTCATCGCGCCATCCGCGAACCGGTACTGCCAGACTCGAGCGGTCGTCGCGTTCGTGGGGTCCGCGGCCTGCTGTGGGGCGCTGAACTGCTGGCTGCTGCCAGGATCCTCGGTGACGTACAGGCCATTGACCGTGGTTTCGAGGTTATCGGGCTGATGGATCTCGCCGAGAGTCTTGACCGGGTTGTCATCACCCTCGATGAAGATCGACAGCGAGTCGACCTTGGTCGGATCGGTCGCGTTCATCACCATCTTCCAGATCCGGCCGTTAGACGACGTGAAGGCGTTATTCGGAGCCGACACGCCATTGGCGAAGCCAGGACTTGTCGCTCCCCGGCCGGAGTCCGCAAGGTAGACGACGTTGCCCATCCCGGGTCGCTTGTCGGTGGCGATGTCCTCGATCCTGACGAACTCGAAGACATTGTTCGCATCGCTCCATTGCTCGAGGACCCACTGCGGTCCGTCGATGCCG
>JBKJXL010000121.1:0-3977 GCA_046716225.1 Candidatus Limnocylindrales bacterium
GATCGGAGCGTAGCACAGGGTCGCCTCGCGGACCCCACAGCGCCATGGCCTGATCCGCGAACGGCCCGCCTCGTGGCGATCGCCGTCGGGGTCGGTCTCGCCGTGGTCGCCCTCGCGATCTACCTGGTGACCCGCACGGAACGGTTCTACGACCACTTCGTGTGGCAGGCCGCCGCCTTCCTGGAAGGCCACGCCGCCATCCGTTACCCGGTTTTCGGCAGCGGCGCGTCGCTCGGGAACGCGTACTTCCAGGACGTGCTCCCCATCGTCACGACCGACGGTGTCGCTCGCGGGCTGTTGCCCTTCCCGCCGCTCCCGGCCGTGCTGCTGTTGCCATTCGTCGCGGCCTGGGGGCTCGCCACCGACGATCACCTGCTGTTCACTATCCTGGCCGCGCTGGACGTCGCCATCTGCTGGTGGATGCTGGGGCGCCTCGATGTGCGCGTGGCCATCCGCCTGGCGACCACGCTGTTCTTCGCGTTCGGGACGGTCTTCTGGTACTCGGCACAACTGGCCACCACCTGGTATGAGGCGCACATCGCCGCGATCGGGCTGACGATGCTGGCCTGTGGGTTGGCCATCGGCGCGGACCCCGGCGCGGACGATGATGGCCCGGGCGCAGTGGCGTCCATGGACGACCCTGCCGTGGATCGACGGCAGGGGCTGGCCGGTGTCCTCCTCGGGCTGGCAGGGACGGCTCGCATCCCGATCCTGCTCGCGGCGCCGTTCTTCGTGCTCGTCGGGCCGGGTGGCAGCGCCTGGCGACGGTGCGGCGCGGCAGCCGTCGGCGCGGCCATCCCGATCGGCCTGCTCGTGGTCTACAACCTCATGTCGGCTGGCCAGGTCGTCCATCCCGCCTACGACTACCTGTACCGGATCGAGACCGTCGGCTACCCGAGCCTCGGCTACCGCCCGGACTGGGCGATCGAGGATCCGCGCTACCTGCCTCAGAACGTCGGGATCATGCTGTTCCTGCCGCCCGAGATCCTGCCAGACCGCCTGCCCGACGCCCTTGGCTACTGGGACACGCCCGTGTGTACGACCCCTGGCGCCACGCGCGGCCTGTTCGATCCGGCGTGTCCGCTGGCCGTACCGTCGGACGTCGGGATGAGCCTGCTGCTGACCAGTCCCGCCTTCCTCCTGGGCCTCGCCGTCCTGGGACGGTTCGGCCGAAGCCGGCTGGTCACGGGGTCGGTCCTCGCGATCGTCCTGATCGCCCTGCTCAACCTCATGCACTTCAGCCAGGGCTGGGTCCAGTTCGGCTACCGGTTCAGCAACGACTTCGCGCCGTTCGCACTGATCCTCGTGGCGCTCGGCTTCGAGCGGCTGGCCCGTCGTCATCGCTGGGGCATGTCGGTGGGCATGACGCTGGTGGTGCTCTCGATCGCGATCAACGCCTGGGGCGTCACCTGGGGGCGGTTGCTGGGATGGTGACCGTCGCCCGACGGTCGCTGCGGCTCGTCGCCCCGGCAGTGGTCGCGATCGCGGTCTTCACCGCAGCCCGGGTCGCACTCATGCCCGGCCTCGGCTTCTGGGACACCGGCGAGTACCAGGCGGTGGGTCCGCTCCTCGGAACGGCTCACCCGACCGGCTTCCCGACCTGGGTCATCCTGGCGTGGCTGACCTCGATCGTGCTCCAACCGTTCGGCGATCCGGCGCTCCGGATGAACCTGTTCGCGGCCATCTGCCTCGGCATCGCGGCGGGCACGACGGTCGTCCTGGCACGGACGTTGACGCGGTCCACGGCACTGGGGGTCCTCGCCGGCCTCGGCCTGGGCCTCGCGCCCGCGACGTGGGCGATCGGGACGCACGCCGAGACGCACGCCCTGCATCTCGCGATCGTGGCGGCCCTCCTGTGCCTGCTCGTCGGCTGGGAGGATCGAGCGCGGGATCGGGATCCGGCCAGGCGTGGCCGGGCGGATCGTTGGCTGATCGCGTCCGCCTTCGTCTTTGCGCTCTCGGTCGGCAATCACTCGCTCACCCTCTTGCTGGCGCTGCCGATCGCCCTGTTCGTCCTCGCCGTCCAGCCGGCCATCCTGAGACAGCCGCGCCTCGTGGGTCGTTGCATGGCAGTCCTCGCGATCACGCTCGCCGTCGTCTATCTCGAGCTCCCGCTGCGGGCCGGACCGTTCCGTGCCCCGCTCGTCTATGGCCGGCCCGAGACGTGGGACGGCTTCTGGTATGTCGTCCTGGCCGAACAGTTCCGCGGCAGCGTGGTGGATCCGTTGGGCGACCTCGTCGGGAAGGCGCTGCAGCTCGTCACGCGGGCGACCGGCCAGTTCGGTCCGCTGACGCCGCTGATCCCGCTCGGGTTCCTCGCCACCACCGTCAAGCGGCCGCGCTACGCGCTCCTGACCGGCAGCGCGTCGTTCATCACGTGCTTCTTCGCGGCGTCGTACGTCAACGCCGACATCGGGCGGTACTTCCTGGTGCCGTGGTTGATGGCCTGGACGTGGCTGGCCGTGCTGGGCTCCATGGTCGCCCTGGCGGCGGCCGACCTCGCGACCGGGACCGGCCCGTCGCGGGACGAGTCGCCCACCCCGCGCTATCGACGCGTCGCGACGGTCGTGGCCGTCGGCTTCACCATCGTCCTCGTGGTGCCGACGCTCATCGCCGTCCCGGCCCGGTATCGCGCCGTCGATGAGAGCCGCGATACGCAAGCCGCGCGCTGGGTGGATCGGGCCCTGACGGTCATGGCGCCGGGCGCGCTCATCGTCAGCTGGTGGAGTCACTCCACGCCGCTATGGTATGCACAGCGCGTCGAAGGCCGGCGGCCGGACCTGGAGATCGTCGACGACAGGACCATCGTGGACAAGGGGCTGGGAGACATCTACACCGTGATCGAGGAGAACCTGGGGGTCCGCCCCGTCTACGTCATCCGCGACGACCAGAACCAGATCAACGAACTGGCCCGTCGATATGAGCTCGAGTTCGTCGACGGCGGCGTCTCGGCCAGGAGCCTGACCCGGGTCCTGCGCCTGCGGGAGACCGGCGGATGACCGCGACGACCCGCGTCGCACGCCTGTCGTACTTCTTCCCGGCCCATAACGAAGAGGCGAACCTCGAGGGACTGGTCGAGGAGGCCCTGTCGGTCCTGCCGACCCTTGCCGAGACGTTCGAGATCATCGCCGTCAACGACGGCTCGAAGGACCGGACGCGCGAGATCGCGGACGGCCTGGCGGCCCGCTACCCGGACGTGATCCGGGCGGTCCACCATCCCACAAACTACGGCTACGGTGCCGCCTTGCGCTCGGGATTCGGGGCCAGTCGCTACGAGCTCATCGCGTTCACCGACGGCGATCGTCAGTTCAAGGTCGCCGACATCGGTCGGCTGACCGCGCGCCTTGCCGGGGCTGATCGCCCCGACGTCGTGGTCGGCTTCAGGATCAAGCGGGCCGACCCGCTCGTACGGACGCTGTACGCCCGCGCCTACCGGCTCGCGAATCGGCTGTTCTTCGGCCTGAAGGTCACGGATGTCGACTGCGCGGCCAAGCTCTTCCGACGCGAGGCGCTGCAGGATATCCACGTCGAGTCCGGCGGCGCCTTCTTCTCCGCTGAGCTGCTGATCAAGCTGCAAGCGGCGGGCCGAAGCGTCGTCGAGGTGGGCATCCCCCACTACCCACGGACCGCGGGCTCGGCCACAGGCGCCAAACCATCGGTCATCCTGCGCGCGGTGCGCGACTTCTGGCGACTGCGGTTGCATGCCTGGGTGAACCGGCGTCGCGCCTTCCGCCGTGGCGGCGCCATCCTGGGCGACTGAGCCCCCGACAGTCAGCCGGTCCGGCTCTCGCCACCCGGATCGGTGTCCAGCGAGTTCACAAAGTCCCGGAACATGTCGAGGCGCGGGTCCACGACACCCCCGGTCAGGGTCTCCAGCGGCTGATCGCCGTCGGCCGGGTCGTCGGTCAGCCCTGGGCTGCCCTCGCCGAGACCGGCCTGGTCCATCAGCTCCACGGTCGCGAAGATCCGGGCACCGG
>JBKJXL010000122.1:0-6017 GCA_046716225.1 Candidatus Limnocylindrales bacterium
TGGTTTCGGGGACACAAGGTCGACGCCGTGGTCCATGGCGACGTCCGACCTGGTCACCGTGCTGCGCAGGATCCATCCCGCCAGATTTGGAACAACCTCCGGATGTTCTTCAACATCGAGCAGAACCGGGACCACTTCCGAACGCTCGTGTTCCTGGGTTCGGGTGCTGTGTACGACACGCGCGAATCGCTCGTGCGCGTTGCGGAGGCCCAGCTCGGCCAGTCCGTGCCCGAAGACGATCACGGCCTTTCCAAATATGCGATCGCCCGATTCCTTGACACCCTGAAGCCGGATCCCGCCCACCCGATCGTCGAACTGCGGCTCTTTGGAGTCTTCGGGCGATACGAGGACTACCGCATCCGATTCATCTCGAATGCGATCTGTCGTTCGCTCTGCGAGCTTCCAATAACGCTGCGGCAGGATCGGCACTTCAGCTATCTCTTCATCGATGACCTGATGCCGGTGGTGGACTGGGCGCTTGCCGGGCTGGCCGAACACCGCGCCTACAACGTGACTCCCGACTGGACCGACAGCCTGAGCGTCCTTGCCGGCGCAGTTGCAGGTCGGTCACGCAACGACGTGCCGGTCCATATCGGCAAGGCCGGGTATGGCCTCGAGTACACGGCCGACAACGGCCGATTGCGACGGGAAATGCCACATCTAGCGTTCACGCCATCGGACGTGGCCATCGATCGGCTATACGGGTGGTATTCGGACCGGCGCTCCGAAATCGACCGGGCTCGCCTGGAGTTCGACTCGTGAGGGCCGACGCATGAGTACGGTTCGGGTCGCGGACTACATCATCGCCCAGCTCCCGGGCCTGGGCGTCGACAGGGTGTTCGCGATCACCGGTGGCGGTGCGATGCACCTTGATGACGCGCTGCGATCCAACCCGGATGTCGACGTCCTGTTCAACCAGCATGAGCAAGCGTGCGCGATCGCAGCCGAGGGCTATGCGCGAACCAAGCGAACTCTCGGGGTCGCGATCGTCACCAGTGGCCCAGGTGGCACGAATTGCATCACCGGCGTGCTCGGGATGTGGCACGACTCGATCCCGGGCCTGTTCCTGTCCGGCCAGGTTCGATTCGACACGACGGTCGCGAGCACCGGCCTTCCCCTGCGTCAGCTTGGTGACCAGGAAGGCGACATCATCCGCATCGTCGCACCCATCACAAAGTACGCCGCGATGATCACCGATCCTCAGGAGGCTCGGTACCAGTTCGAAAAGGCAGCCTACCTCGCTCGCGCCGGCAGGCCGGGGCCTGTCTGGTTGGACGTGCCCTTGAACGTGCAATCGGCACAGGTCGACCCGGCTCTCCTGCGTGCCTTCGACCCGCGCGAGCTGGAGGACCTCCCCGATCACGCGGTCAGCCCGATCCGCGGACGAGAGGTCAGCGTCATCACGGGCGTCTCATCCCCCGGGGAGATCTTGCCTGAGAGTGAGATCTGGCTACCTGCGACGACTCCGCCGCAGGACCGGGGTGCGCTGACCGGAATCTTCGACCGCGCGGTGGCGAGTGAGCAGGCGAAGTCGGTCCTGGCGAAGCTGCGGACGTCCGAGCGGCCGGTCATCCTGGCCGGGTCGGCGCTCCGGAGTTCGGGCGCCCTTGACGACTTCCGATGTCTCATCGACACGTTAAACGTCCCCGTGACGACCGCGTGGAATGCGCTGGATGCGATGTGGCAGGATCATCCGCTCTTCGTAGGCCGTCCCGGCTCGATCGGCGATCGCGCAGGGAACTTTGCCGTCCAGAATGCGGACCTGCTGATCGTCCTCGGCTGCCGCCTCAACATCCGGCAGATCGGGTACGAATACGCAGCCTTTGCCAGGGCGGCGGATCTCGACGTTGTGGACATCGACGCCGCTGAGCTCGCCAAGCCGACCATCACCCCGGACATGGCGATCCATGCCGACATCGGCTGGTTCATCCGCACGTTGCGCGACCTCGTCGGTGAGGAGCCGCTGCCACCGCGAACAGAGTGGCTCTCGTGGTGTGCGGACCGCCGTGCAAGGTATTCCGTCGTTCTCCCGGAATACCGCCAGCGAGAGACACCGGTCAATCCATACGTCTTCGTCGATGAGCTGTCGGACCACCTCGAAGCCGAGGATGTCATCGTCCTGGCTAATGGTTCGGCTTGCGTGACGGCCCTGCAGGCCATGCGGCTGAAGCAAGGCCAGCAGGTGATCGTGAACTCGGGGACTGCGGGGATGGGCTACGACCTCCCAACGGCGATCGGTGCCGCCTGCGCCCTCATATCCACACGTGGTTCCAGTCAGCGCGTGATCTGCCTGGCGGGCGATGGCAGCATCCAGATGAACGTCCAGGAACTCGAGACGATCGTGCATCACCAGTTCCCGATCAAGGTGTTCGTGTTCAACAACGCCGGGTATCTGTCCATGCGCCAGACCCAGGACAACCTGTTTGCCGGCAATCGATTTGGCGAGAGCCCCGCGAGCGGGCTCGGGTTGCCGGACATGGTCGCTCTGGCTCGTGCCTACGGCATTCCGGCGAACAGGGTCGACGATCTCGCTGGGCTGACAGCAGCCATCGACAAGACGCTGGCATCAGATGGGCCGGCATTGCTCGACGTCGTCATGGATCCGGAACAGACCTTCGCGCCGAAGGTGATCGCCGAGAAGCTGCCCGATGGGCGGCTGATGTCGAAGCCGCTCGAGGACATGTTCCCGTGGCTCGACCGCGCTGAATTCTTGGAGAACATGTTGATCGAACCGTATGAGCGGAATCCATAGGAGCGCGTGTGAACGAACTAGAACGGAAGATGGTCCACCAGCTGCAGGATCTTCGCGAGAATCACCACGTCGTCGGCGTCAAGGCCGAGTTCGAGGCCGAGGGGACACGGATCGAAGAGGCGATGCGCCTGAAGGACGTCGTGTCAACCGCCGGCCTAGGCCTGACGATGAAGGTTGGCGGCGGCGAAGCGCTTCGCGACATGTACGAGGCTCGTGTAATCGGCGTCGAGCGTGTCGTCGGGCCCATGATCGAGTCGGCCTATGCGCTCCACAAGTTCCTGGGCGCTGCTCATATGGCCTTCCCGGCTAGCGAGCTCCACGACGTTGAATTCGCCGCCAACATCGAGACGATCACGTCGGTCGAGAACTTCGACGCGATGCTGGAGCTGCCCGAGATCGACAAGCTGGATGGCGTCGTTCTCGGCAGGGTCGACATGTCGGGCTCGCTTGGCATGGCCCGCGACGACATCAATAGTCCGAAGATCCTCGATATCGGTCGGCGCGTCTTTCAGGCAGCCAGGGCCAAAGGCCTCGAATGCGCGATGGGCGGCGGGATCGCGAAGGAAGCGCTGCCCTTCATGCGAGATCTTGGCGACCTGCTCGACCGCTACGAAACGCGAAAAGTGATCTTCGCCTGCCCCGCGGCACTCGATGACGCGGCTGAGGCCGGGATCCTCAAAGCCGTCGGTTTCGAGCTCATGTGGCTCAAGAACAAGCGCGACTTCTATGGCGGGATCTTCGAGGAGGACCGTACGCGCATCGAGATGCTCGAAGCGCGATACGCCCGGAGCATCGAGCAGGCTGGCGGCATGCTGGAGTGAACGGCAGGGTCGCCCTCGTCACTGGCGCCTCCCGTGGGATCGGGCGAGCCGTGGCGGCGCGGTTCGAGGAACTTGGTGCGCAGGTGCTGGCGCCGCCGCGCTCCGAGCTCGATCTCGCTGACCCGGCCTCCACCGATCGGTTCCTTTCACGACTCGATCGGCCGATCGACATCCTCGTCAACGACGCGGGTATCAACCGCCTCGCACGACTCGCCGAGACGGACGACGACCTGCTGCATGACACGCTGGAGGTCAATCTTGTCGCGCCGCTTCGTCTGGCCCGGGCCTTGGCGCCCGCCATGGCTGAGCGTGGTTGGGGGCGCGTCGTCAACATATCTTCCGTTTGGGCGATCGTGGCAAAGGACCATCGACTGCCGTACATCGTGTCCAAGACCGGGCTGGATGGCCTGACTCGGGCGATGGCGGTGGAGTTCGGATCGCGGGGCGTCCTCGTGAACTCCGTTGCCCCAGGTTTTGTACTGACTGAGATGACGACACAAAACAACAGTCCGGAGGAGATCGAGGCGATCGCCCAGAGCGTCCCATTGCGGCGCATGGCGGAACCTCAAGAGATCGCCGAAGTCGTCGCCTTTCTCGCGTCGTCGCGGAATTCGTTCATGACCGGCCAGGTCATCGTCTGTGACGGAGGCTATTCGGTCGTTTGATGGATGCCGTCGAGCAGCTGACGATCCGCCCCCGAATGGGCGACTACAACGTCGACTTTCGCGATGACGTCGACTGGGTCACCGAGTTGTCGAATGTGGAGAACGCGTTCTTCGTCGTCGACGAACGGGTGTGGCGAGCGCATGGAGAAGGTCGTCTCGCGCCGCTAGCGTCTCGGCCGCTTCATCTGATGCCGGCCACCGAAGACGCCAAGACGCTGGACGGCGTCGCAGCGTTGTGCGACTCGATGATCGCCAGTTCGGCCAAGCGGGATTCCGTCGTCGTCTCCATCGGTGGTGGCGTCGTTCAGGACGCGACGGGCTTCCTTGCCTCGGTCCTCTTCCGCGGAGTCCGCTGGGTCTACGTGCCTTCCACGTTGCTTGGGCAGGCCGACAGTTGCATCGGCGCCAAGACGTCGATCAACTTCCGCAACTACAAGAACCTGCTCGGAACGATGTATCCGCCCCAGCACGTGATCGTTCACCCTCCCCTTGCCGCGACGCTCGACGATCACCAGTTCTTCAGCGGCCTGGGCGAGATCGTGAAGATGCATGTGGTGTCCGGTCCGAGCGACGTGTCGAGGCTCGAGCCTCGCATCCCGGCGCTGCTCCGTCGAGACCCCGGAGCCGTCAGCGAGGCTGTCCGGTCGTCGTTGCGCATCAAGCAGCGATACATCGAGGAAGACGAGTTCGACCGGGGCCCTCGACGACTCCTGAACTTCGGACACTGCTTCGGCCACGCGATCGAGTCCGCGACAGATTTCTCCGTTCCGCACGGCCAAGCAGTCGTCTTGGGGATGATCCTTGCGGGTCTCGTTTCCTGTTCACGCGATGAACTCGCGCGCTCGGCCCTCGACGGATTCGCGGCCCGGATGTTCGTCCCGATCTTGACGTCTGCGGCTGAGACCGATGGCCTCGATAGCACTGCGGTCGTGGAGGCGATGCGTCACGACAAGAAGAGGACCGGGCCGGGACTGGCGGTCGTTCTGCCGGACGAGGATTGGAGCCTGCATCTAGAGGTGAGCATCACCGAAGGCGAGGCTCTGCGAGCGCTGGAGGAACTTCCAGCAGCGCTGCAGGCCGCGAGAGCCAAGCGCGATCACGTCTGAACCCATTGCGTTGATCACGGTTCGTCGAAGTTGATCCGCTCCTTCTCGACGACCAATGGTCGTTTGTGAACCTGCGTGTGGATCGCCCCGATGTATTCGCCGAGGACGCCGATGAAGAAGAGCTGGACAGCGCCAAAGAAGTAGATCCCAATCAGGAGCGGAGCCAAGCCGAGTTGCAGCTGATCCCAGAACAAGAGCTTCGCGACCAGGTAACCGATCGCAACCATGAGACTGATGACAGAGATCGCGAACCCGGCCATGGTCGCTAGGCGGAGGGGAACCTTTGAATGGTTCGTGATGCCCAGCATTGCCATGTCGTAGAGGCTGAAGAAGTTGTTTTTCGTGAGGCCGCTGTTGCGTGCAGGCTGAACGTAGGGAATCTCCGCGCGGTCATAACCGAAGTCGCTGACGAGACCGCGGAAATACGGGTACTGCTCGTTCGTGCTCCGAAACTTTTCGATGACTTCACGGTCGTACAGACCGAACCCGGTGAAGTTGTTGACGAGTTCAACGTCTGAGGACAGCCGCCCCACGAGCCGGTAGTAGAACCTTCGCATGCGCCCCATGAGCCAGGAGTCCTTGGTTCCCTCCTTCACGCCAATCACGACCTTGTAGCCATTCTCCCATTTCCGGATGAACTGGGGCAGGAGCTCCGGGGGGTCCTGCAGGTCGG
>JBKJXL010000123.1:0-2640 GCA_046716225.1 Candidatus Limnocylindrales bacterium
CCCAGAGGTGATTGGACCGGTCTCTCAGGTGCCCGATCTGGCTCAGAGCCCGGATCGCGACGCGCTTGCCTCGCCGAACGGTTCGAGTGCGGGCTGAGAGGCCGCACCGCGACGTGGGCCCGGCCGGACATGCACACTTCTCGGGCTGTGAGCAGGCATCAGGATCCGCGGATCCGCGTCGTATCGCGCTCGATCGTCGCCACAGCAGGGCAGACCCTGGCCAGTCGGTGCTCGGCTCGGTCAGCGCTCGGAGCGCATCGCCCGCTCGCGCTGGATATGCCGCGCCCAGCGTTTCGGCGACCTGGCTGGCTAGGCGTCGGTTCTGGCGTGTCGATCGCAGCACCATGAGCCGGTGAACCGCGATCCCGACAGCTGGGTCAGCAGGCCAGACCGCCGCGGACGACAGTGCAGCGGCCTTCTCGTTCGCCCAGCGCAGTTGCTGCTCGAGTCGACGCAGCTCTGAATGGACCTCGACCGCCACGAGAGTGCTCGACGCGCGGTCCACCAGCACGACATCGATCACGCCCCGGACCGGGCGGTAGACGGGTACCTCCACGTGTCGGATCCAGCGCGAGTGGGCGAGGTGGAGGATCGCCTCGACGATCGCGGCCTGGATGGGATCCCGAAGCCTCGGTCCGGTGCCCGGGTAGAGGCGAACGTGCGTATCGCCGCCGAGCGCCGTCGCGATCGCCACCAACACGGTAAGGCTTGGCTCGCGCTCACCGCGCTCGACCTGACCGAGGTAGCCGTCATCGATCCCAGCGGCCACGGCCAGGGCCCGTCGCGAGAGGCCAGCATCTTCGCGCATCCGTCGCACCTCAGACCCGATCCGGCTCCGCAGATCGCGTGCACGTTTGCCGACCGTGGTCCTGGAGGATCGCCTGGGTCGTGTCGGGGCTCCCGTGGTCATGCGGTCAGTGAAGCAGAGCGCCCGTATCCGGCGGTTATCCGGGGTCGCCCGGCACCAGGGCAATGTCCGCCCGCAGCAAGAGCTGCTCACAGCCCGAGTTTTCGACAGTGGGATGGCCATGCATGGCGTGAGCGGGTCCGGGTCTGGCTGAGAGCCCGGACCGCGACGCGCTTTGACATGTCCAACGGTTCAAGTGCCGGCTGAGAGCCGACACGGCAACCTTGGCCGGGCCGGGTGTGCTCATTTCGCGGGCTCTGAGCAGGCATTCGGGGAGGGGCAGGCATTCGGGCAGGGGCAGGCATTCGGGCAGGGGCAGGCATTCGGGGCGGGTCGGGGCGGGAGAGGGGCCAGATGGATGCTCCACTGACCCGCGAAACAGAACGGGTGATCTAAACGAGACGGACGACCTAAAGTCTCTGACCCGTGGCTGTGATCGCCGATCCTGCGAAAGCCCAACCGCCGGTCGATCTGCTCGAACCGTTCTCGGCGGCGGTCCGCGCGTGGTTCGCGACGAGCTTCGAAGCCCCGACGGACGCGCAGGCCCGCGGCTGGGTAGCGATCGCGGCGGGCCGCCACACCCTCATCCATGCCCCCACGGGCAGTGGCAAGACCCTGGCGGCCTTCCTGTGGTGCCTGGATCGACTCGCGAGAGACCCAAGCCCGGAGCCGACGAAGGCCGACCCCGGCCACGTTCGCGTTCTGTATGTCTCGCCGCTCAAGGCCCTCACCTACGACATCGAGCGGAATCTGCGGGCCCCGCTGACCGGGATCGGTCTGGCCGCCCAGCGACTCGGCGAGCAGCCGCCGCGCATCTCGGTCGCCGCCCGGACCGGCGACACACCCACCGAGGAGCGACGCCAGATCGCCCGCCGCCCGCCGGACATCCTCATCACGACCCCCGAATCGCTCTATCTCATGCTCACGAGCGCGGCCCGCGAGACGCTCCGGCAGGTGGACCATGTGATCATCGACGAGGTCCACGCGATCGCCGGCACGAAGCGCGGCGCCCACCTCGCCCTCTCGCTCGAGCGTCTCGAAGCCCTGCGCTCGCCCGACGCCACACCGCCCCAGCGGATCGGCCTGTCCGCAACGCAGCGGCCGCTTCAGACCATCGCCGGGTTCATGGCCGGCATCGGTCCTGGGCGGGACGTCGCCATCGTCGATGCCGGCGCGCGCAAGCCGCTCGAACTCCAGGTCGTCGTGCCCGTCGAGGACATGGCCGCCATCGGCGAGGTCCTGCCGCTCGACCAGCAACCCGGCGGGCCGGCGACCAGTCCGGAGGCCCGCACCAGCATCTGGCCGGCCATCCACCCCGCGATCCTCGAGCTCATCCGCTCGCACCGCAGCACCATCGTCTTCGTCAACAGTCGGCGTCTCGCCGAGCGCCTTGCCCAGCGCCTCAACGAGCTGGCCGGCGAGGAGCTCGTCAAGGCCCATCACGGGAGCATCGCGCGGGAGCAGCGCCTCGCGATCGAGGAGGAGCTGAAGGCCGGCCGATTGCCCGCGCTCGTCGCCACCAGCTCCCTGGAACTCGGCATCGACATGGGCGCGGTGGACCTCGTCATCCAGGTGGAGAGCCCGACCAGCGTCGCGCGCGGTCTCCAGCGCGTGGGCCGGTCCGGTCACCAGGTGGGTGCCCCGAGCAAGGGCATCATCTTCCCGAAGTACCGCGGCGACCTGCTCGTATGTGCCGTGGTGAGCCGGGGGATGCATGTGGGCGAGATCGAGAC
>JBKJXL010000124.1:0-2717 GCA_046716225.1 Candidatus Limnocylindrales bacterium
TACGTCGATGTCTACGACCGAGCCGGCGGACTTGGCGCGAAGACGGTCCTGGCCCACGCGGTCCACCTCTCGGATCGGGAGCTTGCTCGGCTGGTGGAGTCCGGATCGCACGTGGCGCACTGTCCGGCCTCCAACCTGTTCCTGGCCTCCGGGGTGATGCCGCTGGGCCGGTACCTGGCCGCGGGTCTGTCCGTGGGGCTGGGCTCCGACGTCGCGGGCGGTCCGGATCTCTCGATCTTCACCGCGATGCGCGTGAGCTTCTATGCCCAGAACGCGCTGCGGGTGGGCGGACTTGCCGGTGAACCGGCACCGACTCCACTCGACTGGATCCGGATGGGCTCGCTGGACGGCGCGCGGGCGCTCGGCCTGGACGCGGTGATCGGCTCACTCGAGGCCGGCAAGGAGGCCGACGTGATCGCCGTGGACCCGGCCTACGTTGCGGCCGTGCCGGGCGGCTCCGACGACGACCCCGAGGACCTCGCGAGCCGGCTGATCTTCCGCTCGCATCCCGACATGGTCCGCGCCGCCTGGGTCCGCGGCCACCGCCTGGAGGGCCCCGGAGCCCGCGGGTGAGGGATCAGCGACGACCGTTCGCCAGGTCCGGCCGTCCGCCAGGTCCCGCCGTCCGCCAGGTCCGGCCGTCGCCACGTCCGGCCGTCGCCACGTCCGGCCGTCGCCACGTCCGGCCGTCGCCACGTCCCGTTCCGGGTGCACCCGATGACCATGTAGGACAAGCGCGGGTTCATGGTCTCCTTCTGGTGCAACTGGGGCACCTGCCGGGCAAGTAGAGCCGCCCCCTCGACCCAACGTTGCACCACATGCACCGCTTCACAAACTTGAGCAGTCTCGTTGGCCCACATGGTCGCCACGCGCACACGATGCCCAGGGCGATCCCTCAGTCACATGATCACGAGCACGGAACGCGTCGGCAGGCGACCTGCGGCTAGGTTCGCCAGGGTGGACCGAGTATCGAGCGTAAACGCCTCCCCGATGAACGGCTCGGCCGCCCGAACGGCCGCCCGATTGGATCGAGTGGCCGCGACCAGGAGGATCACGTGGTCCATCGAGTCGTCGCGCTGTTTCAGGGCGATCCTGCGGGCGAGCGCCTGAAAGTCCGTGATCCGGGTCTCGGCTTCGACGGCGACTCGCTCGATGCCCTTCCCGAGCACGACTGCATCCCAAGCTCGTTTGTCGCCGTCGATCCTGAGCGGGACCTCTGTGCGCATCCGTAGATCCTCGTGAAGCCGCTCATGGAACCGCTGGAGCAGCGCGAGGTGGGCAACATCGCGAATCGGCCTGCCACGCGGGTAGGCTCGAATGCTCAGATCGAGCCCGACCACACTGCAGATCCGAGACAGCAGGAGCACAGTGACGTTCGAATGGACGCCGCGCTCGATCCGACCGACCTGGCTGTACGACAGCCCGACAGCCCGCGCCACATCTCGGAGCGTCAGTCCAGCAGCAAGGCGAGCCATCCGGATCTCGGTGCCAGTCAGGTCGATGGCACGTCGACCCGTGCGGGCCCCGCGATCGACTGCACGTTCCTTTGATGACACGGACGCAGTGTCGCGAGGTACGGTGCACCGCGGCTTATCCGGGAGGATGCTGCCTGGCCATGTGCGCCCCACGACCATATGGACCGAGCTGGTAGTCACTCTGGACGTTTGGTGCACTCGAAGACCCGTCGGGCCATCGTGCAAGGACACGTGTGTCGTCCGGTGCGCCCGATGCACCATATGGACCCGAACGGTCGCCTGCGTGTCCGATATGGTCATCCGATGCACAAGAAGAACCTGAGTAGGCTTGGCGGCCCCTGCGGATGACGTACGCGCCACACGATCTGCTCATCACGGGTGGCACGATCGTCGATGGGACCGGCGCACCCGGGCGTCCGGGGAGTGTCGGCGTCCGCGGGGAGCAGCTCGTGATGCTGCCACCGGCGCCGGCCGACACCGCCGGTCATGCCGCCGACAGTCATAAGCCGGAGGACTCGACGCCGGCCGCCCGGCGCCACATCGATGCCACCGGGATGGTCGTCGCGCCCGGGTTCATCGACCTGCACAGCCACGGCGGCCTGACGATCCTCGCGGAGCCGCACCACGAGCCCAAGGTCCGCCAGGGCGTGACGACGGAGGTCGTCGGCGTGGACGGCAACGGGTTCGCGCCGTTCGAGCACCGGGAGGACCTGGAGGACTTCGTCGAGCTGGACTCGGGACTGGACGGCCGCCCCGACATCGACTACACGTGGAGCTCCGTCCAAAGCTACCTCGGGCGGTACGACGGCACGGTCAGCCTCAACGTCGCGACGCTCATCGGGAACAGCGCCCTGCGGATCGGCGCAGTCGGTTGGGAGGATGAGCCCACCACTTCCCAGACCATGGACCGGATGCGAGGGCTGCTGCGCGACGGCATGGTCGAAGGCGCCGTCGGCCTGAGTTCCGGCCTCGACTACCCGCCCGGCAGCTATGCCACGACCGAGGAACTCGCCGCGCTCACCGAAGAGGCCGGTCGCGCCGGCGGGTTCTACCACACTCACGTGCGCTACCCGCTGGGCGACGGCTTCCTGGACCCGTTCCGCGAGGCGATCGAGATCGGCCGCCGAGCCGGAGTGCCGACCCACATCACCCACTTCTACCACCGTCAGACACACCCGGGCGGACCCGACGAGCTGCTCGCCCTGGTCGACGACGCGCGCGCCGAAGGCCTCGATGTCACCT
>JBKJXL010000125.1:0-9099 GCA_046716225.1 Candidatus Limnocylindrales bacterium
ACGCGGACGTTGGCCGAACTGGCGATCGCCCGGAATCGCTGGTTCACGCCGCACACCTGGACCAACGGCATCGGCCTCCTCGCCAACCTTGCCGTGTCGGCCGGCGTCGGTGGCGGGCCGTTCCTCGAATTCCCGTACGACCCACCGGGTTGGACACCCGAACGGCGTGACTTCATGCTCGCCGAGCCGATCCGTCCCGACGCGGCCGGCCTGCTGCACGTGCCGGCCGTCCCAGGTCTGGGCATCACGCTGGACGGGGCCGCCATCGCGCGGTACGCGGCATGACGGCCGCGCTCCGCGTCACCACGGAGGAGTGGCTGGAACGTGCCGCCGCCATCCAGCCTCGGAACGAGTTGTTCATCGACGGGCGCTTCGGGCCGGCGGCCTCGGGTGAGACGTTCGAGGACATCGCCGGCCGTGATGGGCGGCGGATCGCCACGGTCGCCAGCGGCGGTCTGGAGGACGTCGATCGGGCAGTGGCGGCCGCGCGGCGATCGTTCGACGACCGGCGCTGGTCCGACCAGACCCCGGCCGCGCGCAAGAAGGTGCTGCTCAGGCTGGCCGACCTCGTCCGCGACCATCTCGAGGAGCTGGCTCTGCTCGAGTCGCTGGACGTCGGGAAGCCGATCCGGGACACGCTGGGCGTCGACGTCCCGAGTTGCGCCAAGACCCTCCAGTGGTACGCCGAGACGATCGACAAGACGTACGGCGAGATCGGGCCGACCGGGCCGGATGCCCTCTCGATGGTCACGCGCGAACCGATCGGGGTCGTCGGCGCCATCGTGCCGTGGAACTACCCGCTCATCATCACCGCCTGGAAGCTGGGTGCGGCCCTCGCGACCGGCAACTCGGTCGTGCTCAAGCCCGCCAGCCAGTCGCCGTTGAGCGCGCTGCGCCTGGCCGAGCTGGCCTCGGAGGCGGGCCTGCCGGACGGCGTCCTCAACGTGGTCACGGGTCCCGGGGCCGTCATCGGCGACGCCCTGGCCCGTCACCCGGGCGTCGACAAGATCGCCTTCACCGGGTCCACGGAGGTCGGCCGATCGCTCCTCCGTGCCATCGGCGAGTCGGACGTCAAGGCGATCTCGCTCGAGCTCGGCGGCAAGAGCCCGCAGGTCGTCCTGGCGGATGTCGGGGATCTGGAGACCGCGGCATCCGCGATCGGGTGGGGGATCTTCTACAACAGCGGCCAGACCTGCAACGCCGGCTCGCGGCTCATCGTCCATCGGTCGGTCAGCGAGGAACTGGTGGACCGTATTGCCGCGTTCGGGGCGAAGGTCGTGCCCGGCGAACCCCTGGATCCGCGCACGAAGGTGGGCTCGATGGTGGATGAGCGACAGATGGAGAAGGTCCTCGGCTACGTGGACCTCGGGCGCCAGGAAGGCGCCCGGGTCGTGGCCGGCGGCGAACGGGCCCGCGAGGATAGCGGCGGCTACTACATCCCGCCGACGATCCTCGACGGTGTCTCGAACGCGATGCGGGTCGCGCGCGAAGAGATCTTCGGACCCGTCCTGACGGTGACCGAATTCGACGACGAGGCCGACGCCCTGGCCATCGCCAACGACACGCCGTATGGCCTGGCGGCCGGCCTGTGGACCCGTGACGTCAACCGGGCCCATCGCCTGGCGCGCCGGATCCGGGCCGGCGTCGTCTGGGTCAACACGTTCGATACAGCCGACATCACGGTCCCGTTCGGCGGGTTCAAGCAGTCCGGATTCGGGCGCGACAAGGGGCTCGCGGCGCTCGACGGCTACACGCAGCTCAAGACGACCTGGTTCGACCTCTCGGGTGGTGACGAGGCATGACCGACATGGATACCGCGGCCGGCCAGGGCCTTAAGCGTCGACGCGGCGGCGGTCGCGAGGGCCACGCCCGCAACGCCGCACCCCAGCAGCGACCGTGGTCCCAGCCCCGGATGCCGTACCGCCCGACCGAGGCGATCTCGGCGGACGAGCTCGAATCGATCCACGTGGGGTCGTTGCGGATCCTGTCCGAGATCGGGATGGACTTCCTCGACGCCGAGGCGCGCGACCTGCTCGCGGGGGCAGGGGCGAACGTCGATCCGGGCACGCAGCGTGTGCACTTCGATCCGGAGATGGTGACGCAGGCCATCCGGACCGCGCCCTCCACATTCACCCTGCATGCCTGGAACCCCGCCCACCACATCAGGATCGGTGGCGACTGGATGGCCTTCGGGACCGTCGGCAGCCCGCCCAATGTCGCGGACCTTGACCGCGGCCGACGGATCGGGAACCACGAGGACTACCAGAACCTGCTGCGGCTCGGCCAGTCGCTAAACACGGTCCACTTCCTCGCGGGGTATCCGGTCGAGCCGGTCGACATCCACCACTCGGTGCGCTACCTGCACGCGACGCACGACGCCCTGACCCTGATGGACAAGCCGATCCACGCCTACAGCCTCGGCCGGCAACGCAACATCGACACGCTCGAGATGGTCCGGATCGCCCGCGGCATCGACGACGCCACGCTGGACCTGGAGCCGTCGATCTTCACCGTCGTGAACTCGAGCTCGCCCCTGCGCCTGGACGCCCCGATGCTCCAGGGGATCATCGAATTCGCGTCGCGCAACCAGGTCGTGTGCATCACGCCATTCACCCTGTCCGGGGCGATGGCACCTGTGACCCTGGCGGGCGCGCTTGCCGAGCAGAACGCCGAGGCGCTGGCGGGCATGGTCCTGACCCAGGTCGTCCGGCCCGGCGCACCGGTCATCTACGGCGGCTTCACCTCGAACGTCGACATGCAGTCGGGTGCGCCCGCCTTCGGCACCCCGGAGTACATGCGCACGGCGATGGTCGGTGGCCAGCTCGCGCGTCGCTACGGAGTCCCGTATCGGTCGTCCAACGTCAGCGCGGCGAATGCCCTCGACGCCCAGGCGGCCTACGAGTCGGTGTTCTCGTTGTGGGGCGCGATCATGGGCGGCGTGAACCTGCTCATGCACGGCGCCGGCTGGATGTAGGGCGGCCTCCAGGCCAGCTACGAGAAGATGATCCTGGACGCCGAATTGCTCGGGATGGTCGAGGCGTTCCTCGAGCCGATCGTCGTGGACGACGAGACCTTGGGCTTCGAGGCGATGCAGGAGGTCGGACCGGGAGGCCACTTCTTCGGCGCCGCCCACACCCAGTCGCGGTTCAAGACCGCGTTCCATAAGCCGATGCTGTCCGACTGGCGCAACTACGAGACGTGGGAGGAGGCCGGCTCGCCCGAGGTGCCGGCCAAGGCCAACCGCATCTGGAAGGAACTGCTCGCGGCCTACGAGCCGCCGCCGATGGACCCGGCCGTCCGCGAGGAGCTGGACGCTTTCGTGGACCGACGCGTCGCCGAAGGTGGCGTTCCCACGGACTACTGAGGGCCGTCCCCTGCGGCTGCATGCTGCGCCGGCACCATGCGGAAGCAAGCGCGGACAAGCAGGTAGGCCAGGGCGCCGAGGGTCACGCCGATCATATTGAGCAGCACGTCGTTGATGTCGGCCGTACGTGAGGGGAACGCGATCCCGAGCGCTGAGACGACGAGCTGGATCGCCTCGATCGAGAGACAGAACACGAGGCCCGCTGCGAGCACTTCGCGCAGGGATCGGACTCCCAGGAACCAGTAACCGAAGCCAAACGGCACGCCCAGGAGGATATTACCGAGGAACTGATGGTTGCTCATGACCGGGTCGGGGGTCAGGAAGAACGGAGCGATCACGATGATCCCCCTGGCCCGGCCCTCCTGCGCGAGGTAGTCCGCGTCGAACCGCAGCGGAAAGATCGTGAAGGCCGCGACGCCCACGAAGTAGAGCGCGAACGCGGCAACCGCCAGCAGGCGGCGGCCTGACCAGCCGCGCCAACGGCGCAACCAGAAGAGCACTGGCGGCAGGGCCATGAGGGCCACGAGCAGCCCGTGGCCCGCCTGGACGATCATCGCGACAGTCTATTCGGCGTCACCGCGGCGGTTGAACCTCGGTCGGACGTGATGGCGCGGCTGCCGAAGCTGTAGATTGCCGTGACCGGCAGAGTTCGCGGTCGAGGGAGCCCCTGTGAAGCGAGAGACCCAGTGCGTCGTCATCGGTGGTGGCGTGGTCGGGGCGAGCGTCCTGTACCACCTGACCAAGGCCGGCTGGACGGACGTCATGCTCCTGGAGCGACGTGACCTGACGGCTGGATCCACATGGCACGCGGCCGGCGGGATGCACACGCTCAACGGTGACCCCAACGTGGCCCGGCTCCAGCAGTACACGATCAAGTTGTACGAGGAGATCGAGCGGGTCAGCGGGCAGTCATGCTCCATCCACCTGCCGGGCGGCCTGATGCTGGCCGACTCGGAGGTCCGGATGGACTTCCTGCGGATGGCCGTCGCGCGCGGCCGGTACCTCGGGATGGACATGGACCTCATCTCGGCAAAGGAAGCGCAGGACCTCTTCCCGCTGCTGGATCCGCAGTACTTCGTCGGGGCGCTGTACGACCCAGTCGAAGGGCACGTCGATCCGTCCGGGGTCACGCGCGCCTATGCCAAGTGGGCCCAGATGGCCGGTGCCGAGATCCACCGGAACACCCCGGTGGTGGGCCTGTCGCAGCGCCCGGACGGCACGTGGGATGTCGAAGTCGAGAGCGGCGACACCATCCACACGGAGCACGTCGTCAATGCCGGGGGCCTGTGGGCGCGCGAGGTCGGGCGGATGGTCGGGCTCGAACTGCCGGTCCTGGCCATGGAGCACATCTACCTGCTGACCGAGGACATGCCCGAGGTCGCCGCGCACGTGGCGAAGACCGGCAACGAGATGCCGATGACGCTCGACTTCGGGGGCGAGATCTATCTCCGCCAGGAAGGCGGGTCCATGCTCATGGGCACCTACGAGCAGGCCTGCGTGCCTTGGTCGCCCAGGCAGACGCCGTGGGACTTCGGGTCGCAGCTCCTGAAGCCGGACCTGGATCGCATCACGCCCGAGCTCCAGGTCGCGTTCAAGCACTACCCGGCGATGGGCACGATCGGCATCAAGCGCGTCGTGAACGGGCCGTTCACGTTCTCACCGGATGGGAATCCGCTGGTGGGCCCGATCCGCGGCCTGCGCGGGTTCTGGGTGGCGTGCGGGGTCATGGCCGGGCTGTCGCAGGGCGGCGGCGTGGGCCTCGCCCTCGCGACCTGGATGACGAGCGGCGACCACGGCGATTCCGGGATGGATATCTGGGGCATGGATGTCGCCCGCTACGGCGACTACGCGACGCTGGCCTACACGAACGCCAAGGTCCAGGAGAACTATCGACGGCGATTCCGCATCACCTTTCCCAATGAGGAGCTGCCTGGCGCCCGGCCGCTTCTGACGACGCCTATCTACGACCGCTTGACGGATGCGAACGCGGTCTGGGGCGCGGCCTTCGGCCTCGAGCACGCCCTCTGGTTCCAGGAGGCCGGCAAGCCCCCGAAGGAAGACGTCACCTTCCGGCGCTCGAACGCCTGGTCGCAAGTGGCGGCCGAGGTCGAAGCCGTCCGTGAGCGCGTGGGCATGACCGAGATCTCGAACTACGCCAAGTACCGGGTCACCGGTCCCGGCGCCGAGGCCTGGCTGTCGTCCCTGCTGACGGCTCGCATGCCGGCACACGGGCGCATCACGTTGACGGCGATGCTCAATGACGCGGGGCGGATCGTCGGGGAATTCACGGTCGCCCGGGCGTCCGACGAGGACGAGTTCTTCCTGTTCGGCTCGTTGCCGGCGGAGGTCCACCACTCGCGCTGGTTCCGCCACCACTTGCCCGATGACGGTTCCGTGCGGTTCGAGGTGCTGGGGCTGGGCCTGGTGGGGCTGTCCCTGGCCGGCCCGCGGTCGCGCGACGTGTTGGCGGCGGTCTCGCCGGACCTGGACCTGTCGACCGAGGCGTTCCCGTTCATGACGTTCCGGAAGGTGGACCTCGGGATGATCCCGGCGCACCTCGCCCGGATCAACTACGCCGGCGACCTCGGCTACGAGCTGTGGGTGGAGCCGCAGTACCAGCGCGTGCTGTTTGACCGGATCATGGTCGCGGGCGCGGCCCACGGTCTGCGGATGTTCGGCATGCGTGCCCTGATGTCGCTCCGGCTGGAGAAGAGCTACGGGACGTGGTTCCGCGAATACCGGCCGATCTACACGCCACTCGAAGCCGGGATCACGCGCTATATCAAGCTCGACCACGAATTCATCGGTCGCGACGCATACGAGACCGAGCTGGCGGCGGGCAGCCCGGCCCGGACGCTCGTGGCGATGGTCGTCGATCCGGATCCCGACGACCCGGCCGATGTCATCGGCGATGAACCTATCTGGCACGGCGACGAGGTCGTCGGCTGGGTGACCTCCGGCGGGTACGGCCACCACGTCGGGCTCTCGCTGGCGCTCGGGTACGTGCCGACGGCCCTGGCGACCCCGCACGGCCCGGGCGCGGACGGCTTCGAGATCGAGATCATCGGGCGACGACGGCCGGCACGCCTCCAGCCCCGACCGAGCTTTGACCCGGAAGGCACCCGGATGCGAGTCTGATCTCTGATGGTATGATGGTGCCATCATGATGTCACGTACGCAGATCTCCCTGAAGCCCGACGCCCACCGCCGAGCCAGGGCTCGTGCGGCGGTGCTAGGGATCTCCCTCGCCGAGTACATGCGACGTCTCGTCGACCGGGACCTGAACGACGAGGTCCGTGAATCGGTCGATGTCTCCGTCCTCTTTGACCTCGGCGACTCGGGTGGATCGGATATCGCCAACCACAAGGACGAGTACATCGCCGACGCGATCGCCGGCCGCAAGCTCGAGCGGTGAACCTGTTCGTCGACACGTCCGCCTTCTACGCGGTTGCTGATCGTGGGGACGACCATCACACCCGAGCCCGTGCGGCGCTCGGGGGAGGAGATCGGTTGTTCACCTCAGACCATGTGCTGGCCGAGTCGTGGTCGCTGCTCGAAGGACGGCTCGGCTGGGTCGCCGCGGAACGGTTCTGGGGGGCGATCCGCGGTGGCGTCGCAGTCGTCGAGTACGTCGGGCCGGAGGACGTCGAGGTTGCGTGGTCGATCGGCGAGGTCTTCCCCGACCAGGGTTTTTCCCTGATCGACCGGACGAGCTTCGCGGTCATGTTGCGCCTGGGGATCCATCGCGCGGCGTCGTTCGACAAGGACTTCGCGGTCTTTCGCTTCGGCCCCCGTCGTGAGCGAGCGTTCGAGATCGTTCGATGAGCGACTTTCTCGCGGGCCGCATCGTCGTCGACGGGCGTCCGCTCGCATTCGAGCCGGGTGACTCGGTGGCGCTCGCCGTCCTTCGGGCGGGCGAGCCGCCGGCCCGGGGAGGGACGCTGTGCCTCGCCGGCGATTGCCCCAACTGTCTCGCGACGGTGGATGGGATCGCCTACGTCCGGACGTGCCAGGCCGCCTGCCGGCCCGGGCTGGAGGTCGTCCGCCATCCGCAGGCCGCGAACCCGCCACTCCCCGAGGTCCCGCAGTCGGACGTGACGCGGACGCCGCTCGGACCGGTGATCGAGGTCGAGCGACGCGAGGTGGAGGTCGCCGTCATCGGTGGGGGAACGAGCGGACTCGCTGCGGCCGCTGAGGCCAGGGCGGCCGGCCGCGACGTCCTTGTCCTTGAGGCGGCCGATGGGAACGAGGTCATGGCCATCTACGCTGGGCCGACGATCGGCGGCCGGACCCGGCACGGGATGCTTCACGTCCACGCCCACGAGATCGTGGTCGCGACCGGCGCTGCCGAGGTCCACCCGGTCTGTCCGGGCAACGATCTGTCGGGTCTCGTCACGGCGCGGGCCGCCGAGCGCCTGCACGCCGCCGGGGTGGGCCTGGGTCGCGCGATCTCCGTGGGTACCCCGCCCGGTGACGTGCCATGCGAGCGCGTTGACGGGCGCCTGGTCCGGTTCGAAGGCGACGACGCCGGCCACGTCCGAGCGGTCGTGACCGCGGATCCGGCCACCGGCACCGAGACGACGACCCCGTGCGATACCGCGATCCTGGGCCTGGGGCTCGCGCCACGGGACGTGCTGGCGCGGATGGCCGGGCCTATCCCCTTGACGATCGTCGGCGACGCCGCCGACGAGTATCCGTTGCCACCAGCGCCCACGGATGGCGTCGTGTGCCGCTGTCACTCCGTCACCGTCGACGACCTTCAGGGCACGTGGGACAAGGGGTTCCAGGAGTTGGAGCTCATCAAGCGAGCCTCTCTCGCCTGCCTCGGTCCCTGCCAGGGTGGCGCCTGCCTGCCGCAGATCCGTGCCTGGATCGCGGCCCGATCCGGCGAGGTCCCGGAGCCGTTCACGGCCCGGCCGGCCTCACGCCAGATCACCCTGGCCGAGGCGGCCGCGGACGTCTACATCGACGCCTTCCGCCGCACGCCGCTCCATGAGGAGCACGTGGCGCTGGGGGCGCGGATGGACCGGTTCGGGGCTTGGTGGCGGCCGTGGCACTACGGCGACGCGGTCGCCGAGTACTGGGCGGTCCGCGAGGCGGTCTCGATCGGCGACGTCAGCACCCTCGGCAAGCTCGTCGTGTCCGGGCCGGACGTCGTCGAGTTCCTGGAGCGCCTCTATCCGTGCCACGTCGCGGACATCAAGCCGGGCCGGTCCCGCTACGCGTTGCTCCTCAACGAGCGCGGCCACGTCATGGACGACGGCATGATCCTGCGCGAGTCCGAGACCCGGTTCGTGTTGAGCTTCACGTCCGGTGGTGCCGCGAACGCCGAGATGTGGATCCGCGACTGGATCGACGAATGGGACCTCCGCGTCCATGTCATGGACCGGACGATGTCCCTCGCCGCGATCAACGTCACTGGGCCGCTCGCGAAGCAGCTACTCGTGCGTGCCGGGCTCGCGGATCCGCCGCGCTTCCTGTCGCACGTCCGAGCTGAGATCGCTGGCGTCCCGTGCCACGTCATGCGCCTGTCGTTCACGGGCGAGGCTGCCTGGGAGCTGCACCATCCGATCAACGGCTCCGTGGAGTTGTGGCGGGCGCTGATGGACCTCGGCGGCGACCTGGGCATTCGGCCGCACGGCCTGCAGGCGTTGTTCGCGCTGCGCCTCGAGAAGGGCCACGTCATCGTCGGGATGGACACGGAGCTGGACTCGACCCCGCGCCGCCTCGGGATG
>JBKJXL010000126.1:0-3466 GCA_046716225.1 Candidatus Limnocylindrales bacterium
GCACGTGCGTTACCAGGCTACGCTACTCCCCGCCTGTTCGTGCTCAGGAACCACACATGCTTCCTGAATCTGGCCCTCGGTGTTGGCCTACAGCGCTCTAAACATTTGCCGGAGCCCCTTTGGCCCCTGCATCGAAAGAAGCGGTTTGCCTACACGATCAGCGGACAAGCCCATGATACGGCTACATCCGACCTGCCGACGCTGCTCGCGTTGGTGCCGCGTGGCTACGAGCGCGGCCAAGAGCGCGGGGACGGCGCTCGGTTCCGTCATGGTCGATCGCATCAGCCGGAGCGGGGTGCCTCTCACGGTGCGGGCAGGAGGACGATCTCAACGCTGACCTCGGCACCGGGCAAGAGATCGAGCTCGACCGATGTCGGCGCAAAACCCGGTGCTTCATCGGCGGTCAGGCGCCAGCGGCCCGCGTACCAGCTACCGAAACGGAAGTTGCCTTCCCGGTCCGTCCAGTTGGCTATGGAGTCGAGCGGAATCTCCGCGAACAGCGGCTTCGCACCGATCTTCGCCTCCACACCGCGACCAGCTGGGTCGGTCACCCGAACGGCGATGCTGCCGCGCGGCTTGAGCAGGGCTCCCGTGGGATCGGTGACACGGGCCACGACGTTCGGTCCGTGCCGTGCGGCGACGATCGCCACGGCGTCGAGCCGCTCGGTCGAGAGCTCTACGTCGATCGTGTTCGACTCGGTATCAAGGGACGTGGTGATGACCGCGATGCCGAGGCCGCGGAGCGCCGGTTCATCGTTGGTGACCCGGCCGAAGAGGGTCATGAGGTCCTCCTCGGAGGCCGGCGGGGCCAGGATCTCGCCCGGCGCCCAGTCGACGGCACCGGTCCAGAGGACGGCTCGGCCCTGGGCGTCGCGGACGAACAGGAACAGGCGCTCGAACTCCAAGGGGTGCCGTGCAACCGCAATGGGCTCCGCATCCGGGATCTCGGCGGCGACACGCCACTGGCCGTCCGGACCTCGGTGCCACACTCCCGTACCAGCTGCCGTGCGCCCGATCGCGACCGTCCCGGTGCCGATGCCGATGCTCTGATGCACGGCCTGGGTGGACTCCGTCGGCGCGACGTCCTCGATCCAGCGGCCGGCCGTCCATGCTCGTTGCCAGGACGTCACTCGCGGCGATGAAGGATCTCCGAGATGACCGTAGGCGACAAGCGTGCCCTGCTTGACCTCGATCCACCCGATGGTGGCGCCTTCCAACCCTTGCGGCTCGGCGATCGACTGCCACTCCCCGGAACCAAGCGATCCCCACCAGCGGGTGCCGCCGGGACCGACGGCGGCGGGCGGACCCCAGGCCAGAAGACCTTGGCCGGGAACGCTGACGACATGGTCAGGAAACGACTCGTCGACTGGCGTGGGACTCGCCGCCGCAGTCCAGGTAGTGCCATCCGTGGACGCCCACGCCTTGAAGCCGGCTGGCGCGCTGAAGAGGCCGCTGCCGATGGCCACCAGCCCTTCGTCCGACTCGACGATCTGGACGACTTGTGCGGAGTCGAAGGATGGATCATCGGACGCCCTGGTCCAGGTCACGGCATCGTCCGAGCTCCAGAAGGCGGCGTGGAACCGTCCGTCACGCTGGACGGTCCCGCCCACGATGAGCCGGCCAGGCGCGGCAACGGCGCTGATGCGGTAGACCGACTCGCCCGCCCTGATGGGAAGGGTCCTCACCGCCGACCACTCGAGACCGTCCATCGAAACCCAGACGGCGCCTTCTCCGCACTCGTCGAAGGCTCGCTCGATGCAACCGACGGCGACCAGCCCACTGATGCCCATCGGGGCGAGTGCGCCGATCGTGGCATCGGCGAACTCGGCCGGCGTGCCGACGGAGCTCCACTCGATGCCGAGGGCTGGACGTGGCGTGAGTGACGGACGTAGCTCCGGCGATTCGCTGGGCTCGACGACCCTGGGCACGAGCGTGGGAGGAACGTCCGCCAGACGACGATCAAGCTCCCGACGCACGAGCTCGGCGCCGACTGACAGCGCCGCCATGGCCAGCAGGGCCAGCAGCGCCGTGACCGCGATGAGGCGCAGGGTCGGCAGGCCGAACCGCACGGGCCTGGACCGACTGGGGCGCAGGCGTTCGACGCCAGCCGGTGCGAGGACGAACCTGGGCAAAGCCGCGATATCGCGAGCGTCGCTGCGAAGTCCGACCGCCCTGCGGCGGCATGCGTCACACGTGGCGAGATGCTCGTCGAGCCGCACACGCTCGATCGCGCTGAGCTCGAAGTCGATGGCGGCCGCGGCGAGTTCGAGGTAGTCGTGATGTACGGTGCTCATTCGGGTGCCTCCCGGCGCTCGAGCTCGAGGCGGAGCTGCACGCGCGCTCTGGACAAAAGGGACCTCGTCGCCGCGTGGCTCCGACCGATCTGTACCGCGATCTCGGTACCGGTGAACCCATCCCGCGAGAGCAGGAGAGCGGTGCGTGCGTCTGCCGGGAGTGACTCGAGCAAGGACTCGAGGTCCGCCCGGCGTTCGCGGCGCAGGACGCCCGCCTCCGGGGATTCCTGCGCGCCCGGGTGCGCCTCGTGCTCCCCGTGAAGGCGCAGCCATCGCAACGCCGTGGTCAGCCGCCGGCCGCGGCTCGTCGCGAGGTTCGAGGCAACCCGATAGAGCCATGCGCGCAGATGCTCGGGAGGGCGACCACGGCCGACCTCCGTCGTGAGTCTCAGGAAGGTCTCTTGGAGGAGATCCTCGGCGGCACCCTCATCCCGGGTGGCGCGCCGAAGGAAGTTATAGATCTCCGCGTGATGGTCGTCCCAGGCGTGGCTCACGACGATGTCGCGTTGCACAGGGCTGGCGGCCGTCCCGTCGGGATCGACCTCGAGCACGCTCGGCCTCCGCGTATTTGGCATCACGCGCTATCAAACGTCTGACCAGGCGCGATGTGTCAGTCGTCGCTCACGCTGGCTGGTGTCGCGAAGCCGGTCGTCAACCGTGTCTATGCCCTCGAGATTGATGCCACGGATGCCTCATACATCCAAGATGAGGTTCGCTGACGATCGGGAGCGGCGGGTTCCCGAGGCCCTCGCGGTAGTCGAGGAGTTTTCCCGAAGCGGTGGTGCACGGAGAGATCAGTTCGAGCTTGTGGAAGGAGGTCCGATACCTGGTGGCATCGCGAGTGAGCAGCAGATGGCCGACGACAGCGGCGTGCGCACCGATGTAGAAGTCGGGCAGTGGCGAGCGCTTCTCGCCTCCAGCCGTCCGGTACGAAGGAGGCATTTGCCCGCCACGGCGGCCTCATACGCGATGCAAGAACCTGCGTGCTCGCGAACCGCACAATAATCGACACGCCTTCGCTCACCAAGATCACGCTGGCGCAGGTCCAACCTACACCGCTCCGAGCCTCAAGGCTCCCAAAGCACGTGCGTTGCCAACTACGCTACTCCCCGGGCGATCATGCTCGCGAACCGCACTTACGCCTCGCAGGCCCGATGGTGACTAGCCTACAG
>JBKJXL010000127.1:0-2771 GCA_046716225.1 Candidatus Limnocylindrales bacterium
GCATGAGGCGGGTGAGTCGATTGTCCGGTGCGTACTCGGAGAGATAGATCGCCGCCCCGATGCCCAGCGGGAAGGTGATGACCGCGACGATGATCGCGAGCTGGATGGATCCCATCAGGGCCGGCCAGATCCCGGCGTTCTCGGGTCGGCGGGAAGGGACGCCGGTCAGGAAGTCGAGGTTCAGCCACGGCACGCCGACGATCAGGACGTTCAACAGCAGGGCGATCAGGGCCAGGATGAGGATCGCGATGGCCAGCAGGCAGATGCCGTAAAAGATGGTGCCATTGAGCTTGCGGCGCATCAGCGCCGGTTCGAAGCGCGGCGTCGTCGGAGCAGCCGGGCTTGCGCTGGCGCTGGCCATCAGTACGCCTGCCGGTAGCGGCGGACGAACCAGGCGCTGAGG
Source organism: Candidatus Limnocylindrales bacterium (assembly GCA_046716225.1). Lineage (GTDB taxonomy): Bacteria > Chloroflexota > Limnocylindria > Limnocylindrales > CSP1-4 > SPCO01. The sequence goes on from JBKJXL010000127.1 coordinate 404, forward strand.
AGGTTCAGGGCAAAGGTGATCACGAACAGCACCATCGCCACCGCGAAGAGCGACAGGAACTGGATGGAGCCCTGCGAGGTCTCGCCCTGCACGATCTGGACGATGAACGCCGTCATGGTCTGGACGCTTTCGAGCGGGTTGAAGGAGAATTGCGGGAACGTGCCGACGGCCAGCACGACGGCCATGGTCTCGCCCACGGCTCGGCTCATGGCCAGGATGATGGAGGCCATGATGCCGGAGACCGCTGCCGGCAGGACCACCTTTCGGACGACCTCGAACTTGGTCGCACCCATCGCGTAGGCGCCCTCGCGCAGGCCGCGTGGCACAGCTCGCATCGCGTCCTCCGAGATCGATGCGATGAGCGGCGTGATCAGGATCCCCACGACGATCCCCCCGGCCAGCGCCGAGAAGATCCCGATGCTGCTGCCGAAGATCGGTTTGAGGATCTCCGGCGACAGGAAGTTGATGGCGAAGAAGCCCAGCACGATGGTCGGGATGCCGGCGATCGTCTCGAGGACCGGCTTGACGAGGTTGCGGATCCGCGTCGAGGAGTACTCCGAGAGGAGGATCGCCGACAGCAATCCGAGGGGGACACCGATCAGCATCGCGATCGTCGCGACCAGCAGCGTCCCGCTGACCAGGGCCAGTACCCCGAATTGGTAGGGCTTGATGGATGCGGACCAGACCGTGCCGGTCAGGAAGTCGATCGGGTTCACGAGCTGGAAGAATGCGATCGTCTGGACGGCGAGGATCACGACGATGCCGATCGTCGTGATGATGCCGACGATGGCCGCCACGAACAGGAGGGACTCGATGATCCGTTCGGACCATGGTCGGCGTCGCGTGAGTCGCATCTGTCCTGCGGCCATTTCAGATGGCTCCTCGAGGTTGGATGGTGCAGCCTAGCAAATGCGGTCGAACGAGAGCGACGCCCCGAACCGTTCCGAGTCGGTCCGGGGCGTCGCCTCGTGGAGGAGTGGGTTACTGCGGGACGGCGGAGGTCCAGTTGGCCAGCTGCTGCGCAGCGATGTCCTCGGGGATCGCGATGTAGCCGACCTCGGCCGCCAGGGTGGCGGCATTGGCGAGGTAGAAGTTCACGAACTCGTACAGGGCCGGCGACTCGACGGCCTTGGCGGTGTTCGGATAGATGAACAGCGGTCGGCTGAGCGGCGAGTAGCTGTTGTCGCCGATCGTCTCGTCGGTCGGGGCGATACAGCCGCTGCCGCCGTCGATCTCGACGGCCTTCAGCTTGTCCGCGTTCTCGATGTAGTACGCATAGCCGAAGTAGCTGATCGCGTTGACCTCGCCGGCGACGCCGGTCACCAGCACGTTGTCGTCCTCGGACTGGGTGGCGAATGCAGTGGACACGTCGGCTTCACCATTCACGGCTTCCGTGAAGTAGTCGAACGTGCCGGAGTCCGCGCCCGGCATGTACCGGACGACGGGCTGATCCGGGAAGCTTGGGTCGACCGCGTTCCACGAAAGGTTTTCGGGGGAGTCCGGGCCGTAGATGATGGCCAGCTGCTCGAGCGTCAGGCAGGTCACCCAGGTGTTCTCGGGGTTGACGACCACGGTCAGACCGTCGATGGCGACCTGGAGCTGGACCCAGGTGACGCCGTTCGTCTTGCACGCGGCGCCTTCCTTCTCGTCGTCCTCCTTGATCGGCCGCGAGGCGTCGTTCATATCGGTCTCGCCGGCGCAGAACTTCGTGAAGCCGCCGCCGGTGCCGGACTGGGCGACCGTGACGTTGACGCCCGGCTGGACCGCGGCGAACTCCTCGGCGACGGCTTCCGTGACGGGAAAGACCGTGCTGGAGCCGTCGACGACGACGGTGCCCTCGACGGCGGCCATGGACGGGGCGGCGCTGGCGGCTTCGGACGGCGCACCCTCGGACGGCGCACCTTCACTGGGAGCGGTGCTGGCTCCACTGCTGGAACAGGCGGCCGCGGCAAAGGCCGCTGCCAGGACGAGCGCACCCATGCGCTTCGATGTGCTGATGGTCACTCGATGATCCTCCTTGGTGACCGCATCCTTGAAGGCGCGGTCGGATACGGGGGGTGCTCAGGTTTATCTCGGACGTCTTGAACCTTCCGGCGGGGGCATCAACGGGCCATGCCTATCGTGTTAACGGCCTGTAAACACGATCTCGTTCAACCACCGCCCCGCGATCTGGCGCGGGTGGCAGACTTGCCGGAGGCGCCGGACCGATCGGGCCGACGAGTTCGATGGGAGGCAGGACAGGGCCAAGGCGGCGACGCACGGCAAGGCGGGCGTGGGGGCAGAGGGGGCCGAGACGGGGGCGGACGGCGCGGCCGCCATCGACAAAGCGCGCCGCCGGCTGGAGCGGCTGCTCGCCGCCGCCCTGCGC
>JBKJXL010000128.1:0-20045 GCA_046716225.1 Candidatus Limnocylindrales bacterium
ATGAGGCCGTTGACGACGCCGAAGATGATCCCGAGCACGATGAGGCCCTCGACGCTGCCCGAGTAGTCCACGAACTGGGGCAACAGACGTGTCAACCCGTAGAAGGCGATCGCCGCCGCTACGGCCCCGATGATGAAGTGCTTCACGACAACTCCTCCGAGCGATGGACGACCTGGCCGTCGACGACCGTCAGCGCGACCTTCGTGCCGATGATGGATGACGGTCCATGAGTGAGGATATCGCGGTCCAGGACGACTACATCGGCGACGCCCCCCGGGCGCAGGGTCCCTCGCTCGTGATCGGCATGGGCCGCGAACGCGGATCCGTGTCCGTACGCCGCCAGCGCCTCGGGCAGTGACAGCTTCTCGGACGGCAACCAGCCACCCGGCGGATGGCCCTCCTTCGTCTGGCGATTGACGGCCGAGTTGAGCGCGAGCATCGGGTCGAACGGGACGACCGGCCAGTCCGAGCCCAGCGCCACCACGCCGCCCGCCTTGCGGATGGACGCCCACGACCAGGCCTGTCCGGCCCGCTCCTTGCCGATGTTGCCGGCCCATACGTCGATCTGGTTCGGCGACGGATCGGCGTGGTACGGCTGCATGGAGGCGACGACGCCGAGCTGGGCGAAGCGCGGGATGTCAGCACGGGTGACGGTCTCGATGTGTTCGACGCGGTGGCGTCGGTCGCGGAGCTCGTTCGCGGCTGCCAGCCGCTCGTACGCGTCCAGGACCATCCGGATCCCGCCATCACCGATCGCGTGGATCTCAAGCTGCCAGCCGCGTCGGTCCGCCTCGGCGGTGAAGGCGTCAAGCTGCTCGGACTCCCATTCGGGCAGGCCGGTCGACGTGTCGTCCTCGTACGGCGTCAGCATCGAGGCGGTCCGGGCCTCGATGACGCCGTCGGCGAACGCCTTCAGGATCCCACTCGTCAGCCACGGCCCGCCACGTAGGTCGGCGATCGCGGTGTCGTAGTCGTCGAGCTGCCGCGACCACTCCGCGAGTGACCCGTCCGGGCGCATCTGTAGGGCCAGCCGCGTCCGTAGCTTCAGGTCGCCGGCCTCGAGAAGGGCACGCCACAGCGGGAGTTCCGCCATATCGGTCCAGGCATCCTGGATGGCGGTGATCCCGGCGGCGTGCATCGCCGCGATGCTCGAGCGCATCGAGGTCAGGGTCTCGTCGGTCGAGAGCTGCGGGATGAGCGCCAAGATGAGTTCCTGCGCGCCTTCCTTGAGCGCACCGGTCGCGTCGCCCCTGTCCGGGTCGCGGACGATGATGCCGTCGCGCGGATCCGGTGTGTCGCGATCGATCCCCGCCAGGCGCAGCGCAGCGGTATTGACCCAGCCGGTATGGCCGTCATAGCAGCGCATGAAGGCCGGCCGGTCCGGGACCACGGCATCGAGCTGCTGGCGCGTCGGGAGGCCGCCCGGGAACGGCACGTACAGCCAGCCATGGCCCTGGACCCACGTCGCGTCGGGGTGGGCGGCGGCGTGCCTGGCGATGGCGCCCGTGATGGCCTCCACGGACTCGAGCTGGAAGAGGTCCACGTCGGCGAGCGCCTGCGCACCGCCCACCACGTGGATGTGGGCGTCGTCGAAGCCGGCCGTGATGAGGCCGCCGTCCGCGTCCACGACCTGGGTCCCGTCGCCCTTCCAGTCGCGCAGCGCTGCGTCGTCCCGACCGATCCAGGCGATCCGGCCATCGGCGATGGCGATGGCGTTGTCGCCGGCGACCGGTCGCGGCCCGATGTCCGACCCGTACGGGACGATGTCGCGCGGCCCGAACGCGTGGAAGACGCGGCCGTTGACGATCAGCAGGTCCGCGCCGTCGGTCACCGGTCGAGCAGCTTCTGGATGTGGCGTTTCACGTCACCCCACTCCTGCCGCGTGACGCTGAACCATGCCGAGTCGCGGATGGACCCATCGGCCATGATCGAGTGGCTGCGGTGGACGCCTTCGAACGTCGCGCCGATGCCGCGCAGGGCCGTCCTCGACTGGACGTTTCGCGAGTGCGTCTTGAACTCGACGCGGTTGGCGTCCAGCGTCTCGAACGCGTGGGTCAGCTGCAGCAGTTTCGCCTCACGGTTTCTGCCGCTTCGCTGCCAGGCGCTGCCGATCCAGGTCCAGCCGATCTCCAGGCGCTTGTGCTCGGGGGCGATCGACATGTAACGGCTGCTGCCGATGACCTGTCCGGTCTCCGTGTCGATGGTGGCGAACGGTCGTTCGGTGCCGGCCTCGGCATTGGCGAGGGCGGTGTCCACCCAGCGCCGGAGGCCCGGCTCGTCCTGCTCGCCCATGATCGTCCAGCGCCAGACGGGCGCATCGAACGCGACCGCGCACAATCCCGCGAAGTGGTCGTCGCGCAGCGGCTCCATCCGGACGCGACGGCCCGTGAGGACCACCGGCTCCACCCACGTCTGGACTGGCATGGACCGATGGTAGTCGTGCCGCTGCTACGATGCCGCGATGAACCGCGGGCTGACCCCGGACGAACTCGATGGCCTCCTCGACGAGGTGCATCTGGCCTGTCTCGCGACCTTCCGGATGGATGGCTCGGTCCTGCTGTCGCCGATCTGGTTCCTTTGGGAAAACGGCGGATTCACGCTGGGGATGGCGGCCGGCGACGGCAAGGCCAAGCATCTGGCCCGCGATCCACGGGTGACCATCGTCGTCGGCGAGGACGCCTTCCCGTATCGCGGCTTCGAGATGCGCGGGACCGCGACCCGGCTGGACGTGCCGTACGGGCCCACCATCCGGCGGATCGCCGAGCGGTACGTGGGAGCCCAGGGCGCGGCGCACTACGATGACGACGACGGCGGGACGATCGTTCGCATCGAACCCGGCGAGTCGCGCGGCTGGGACTTCCGTGACGACCTCGAGGCGATGGGCGTCCTCTAGGCCGTGCCTGCACTCGTCGCCACGTTCCAGCGGATGCCTGACCGGTGAACATCGAGCGTGACGTGCTGGACCGACTGGAGCGAGCCGGAGTTGGCTACTACGTGACAGGTTCGGAGGCGCTGGCAGTCTGGGCGGAGCCGAGACAGACCATGGATATCGACATCGTGACCGACCTGCCAGCCGAACGCTATGAGGGCGTCATCCGACCGGCCTTCGAAGACACGTACCTGGTCAACGACCTGATCATGACGGATGGGCGCGGCTACGGGGCGGTCATCCATCGCACCGAGGTGCACAAGGCAGACCTGATCATGCGGCGCACGGATCCATGGGCGGTGGCCGCCTTCGAACGGAGGCGTCTGATGGACGACCCGACGTTGGGCTCAGCCTGGTTCATCAGCCCGGAGGACCTCATCCTCGCCAAACTCAGTTGGTCTGACGGTGGTATCTCGGAGCGGCAGGTGCGAGACTCTGCTTCGGTGGTGCGCCTGCAGCCGGACCTCGACTGGGCGTACATCGAGCAGTTCGCCCGAATCCTGGGTGTGGGTCAGTTGGTGGAGCAGATCCGTGGCGATCGGTAGTGATCAGGACCTCCTGGATCGGCGTTTGATCCAAGCCGGCGTGGCCGGCCGTCGATCGGCTCATGCCCGCCTCCGGGCCACCGGGTTCGCCCGCGTCTGGGCGCAGGCCGATCGGGCCGGTCCCATGACCGAGCTGGAGCGAGCCCGGTTCCTGTTGCGGCGGCTCTATCCGGACCTGGATGGCCCACGCCTCGACACGATCATGGATCGCCTCGAGGTCGAGTGGCAGGCCGGCACGTGGACCGGGTTCCGCCGCCCTCGGGGGTAACGCGCGAGTTCAGCCGGACGCGACGGAGACACCTCCTCACGATCGCGCCTTCTTGCGCCCGGCGATCCGCTTCACAGGCGGCGGCGGCGCGAGCATCGCCAGCAGTCGGTCCACACGGTACTCGGCGGTCGCGGCCGCTCCACCCAGGCGCGACACGAGGTCCGGACCCGACCGACGTTTCGCGACATCGGCGAGGGCCTCGATCGCATCGAGCCGGACCGCCCAGCGCAGCATCGCCTCGAACCGATCGCGATCGAGGTACTCCACGCCCTCCCACGTGTTGAGGCCGATCGCGGTCCGGACCGGATCGTGCGCCAGCCATTGCTCGAGGAGCCGGGCATCGCGGGTGCGGGCGGGGCCGGTCAGTCCGGACGGACGAGGCAGCGACAGCAGGACGCGGACCAGGTCGGCGACGCCCCAGCCCTCGGCTTCATCGAGACCGGCGTCGTGGAGCCCGGCGGCCAGGGCACTGGGCAGCCGCAATTCGTCGTACCAGGCGCGGCTCGTGGCGGCGACGTCCGCACTCGGGGCGAGTTCGCCCATCCGCGCCAGGGCCAGCCAGACCAGCAAGGCGGCGCGGTCGCGCCGGTCCAGGCCGTCCGTCAGTGACGGATCGGCGAGCGTTCGCGCCAGCCGGACCCGAGCCGCCGCCGCGACAGATCCTGGATCGCCGGTCACGCCGGTCGCATCGGCCACGGCCGCGAGGAACGTCGAGAACCGGCGTTCCAGGTCCTCCACCTGGGCCGGTCGCGCATCGCCATCCAGGACGGCGCGGACCTCGCCGTCCGTGAAGATCGCGCGGAGCGGGCCGTGGACCGGTTCCAGCTGCAGTTCGCGGAACGCCTCGTCCAGGGACGGGACCCCGTGGCCGTCAAGCCGCGCTGCGAGGCGGGCCCACTGGCCGGCGACCCCATCCCACACTTCGCGGAATTCCCAGAAGACATGGCCGCCGTACGCCTGCAACGTCAGGTGGAGCCCTCGATCCCATAGCTCGCGGCACGAGCGCAGGTACTCCAGCCCGGTCCGCGCGTCGCGATAGGCGACGAAGGCCGTCGCATCGTTCGGCAGCCCGAGGCCCTCCGCAAGGGATCGCCGGACGAGCCGGCGGGATCCGTCCGCTGACTTGACCGCGTACGAGGCGGACTCGCGGATGGCGCCTGTCGTGGTGGCGAACCGCGTGAGGTACAGGACGAGCGACCGGTGCTGCCCGCTCCCGTTCGAGTAGGCCAGGACGTGTTCGTCCACGCCATCGGGCGTCGTGAAGTCGTACAGCAGGAAATCGCGCGCCTCGGCGAACCAGGCACGCCGGTGGAGCAACGGGAAGATCTCCCGCTCGTGGCGCTGGACGAGCCACGGATCCGGCCGCTCGTCGAGTGTCGCGCGCCTGTACTCCATCCCGTACTTCTCACCGAACCCCTGGACCTGGCCATGGCCCAGCATCGGCAGGCCGGGCAGGGTCGCCATGACCATCGCGACCCCAAAGTACTTGTCGCCCTTGCCGAACTGCTCGAGCGCCGTCTCCTCGTCCGGGTTGCTCATGAAGTTCACGTAGCGCTTCATGATCTCGGGGTCGAACTCGAGCGTCTCGCGCATCACACGTCGATAACCGGCACCGTTCTCGTCGCGGAGCATGTGCATGAACGCGCTGTTGTAGACACGGTGCATGCCGAGGGTCCGGACGAAGTACCCCTCCAGCATCCAGAACGCCTCGGCCAGCAGGAGCGTGCCCGGGACTTCCGCGGCGACCCGGTCGACGACCTCGCGCCAGAACTCCATGGGCATCCGGGCATCGAACTCCGCCTTGGGGATGGCGTGCTCAGCGCGTGACGGGATGCCGTCGCCGGCCCCCGGCTGCGGCCACCACAGGCGCTCGACGTGCTTCTTGGCGAGGACCATCGCGGCGTCGAACCGGATGATCGGGAACCGCCGGGCGACATCCAGGATCGTCCGGATGACCTGCTCGCGGACGGCCGGCGAGAGGAAGTCGAGCTGCGCCGTGTCATTCCAGGGAAAGCTCGTGCCGTCATTGCCGTGGTAGACGTACCGCTCGTCGCCGGTCTCGCGATCGAACCGTTTGAACACGACGGCAGCGTCGGTGTCGTTCCAGTAGTGGTCCTCCAGCACGATGCCCACGCGCGCATCCGAGGACAGGTCGACACCCGTGAACGAGTACGCCGGGTACGGCGGCTGCGGGACCGACAGGAACCACTCGGGGTGATCCACGACCCAGCGCGAATCGATGCCCATGTGGTTCGGGACCATGTCGCTCGCCAGGCGGATCCCACGCGACCACGCTCGGTCGCGCAGGCTGGCGTACGCGCCTTCGCCGCCCAGGTCGTCGGCGATGCGGTAGTCGTCGAGCGAGTAGGCCGAGGCGACCGCGTCCGCATTACCGCGCATCCGCTTGATCCGCTCGGACGCCCTGGAGCGTTCCCAGAGTCCGATCAGCCACAGGCCGGTGACGCCCCAGCGGGCCAGCCTGTCCAGCTCCTCGTCCGGGATGGCGTCAAGGGTCCGGATGTCCCGGCCATGGGCTCGAGACAACTGATCGAGCCACACGTAGGTGCTCTTGGCCATCAGCACGACCTGGGGCATCCACGCCGAGTCCGACGAGAAGGCCTCCGCCTCGTCGCCCAGCCCGACGATCCCGGGTGTTTCCACGGGTCCATGGCCGCCGCCGGGTCCGGCTCCGAAGCGCAGCCCCAGAGCGCGTCGCTCCTCCGCCAGGATCCCGATCGCGATGTCGAGACGCCCGATGAGTTCCTGCAGAGCCGTCCCCACGAACTCGCCCCAGTGATCGCGGATGTAGCGGAGCTGACCGGCTAGCGAGGTGGGGGCGTGTCGCGCGGGCGCGCGCATGACCTCCAGCAGCGTGGCGCCGCCGTCGGCGACGGCCGGACCATCGGCGAAGGCGGACTCCAGGCGGGCGATGGCTTCGCTGTAGCGCGTCCCGCGAGCCAGGCCGCGATCGTCCACCAGCTCGCGCAGCGGTCCGATCGCCGGATTCTCGTTGGCGACGTGGATGAGCAGCAACTCCTCGAGGCGATCGCGCGGAGGCTCCGGGACGGTGCCGACACCAGGGAACTCCTGGGCGAAGCGGTCCAGGAGCCGGACGGCGTCGGGGCCGAGTCCGGCGTCCAGGGTCGCCAGCGCGTCCGTCATCGCGTTGGGCCGTCGCTGGGCTTCGTAGGCCTGGATCAGCAGGTGGCCCGCCTCGTGGATCAGGCCAAGCGCGGCGATCTCGCCGGCCGAGACCGGCGTGGCGCCCGGACCCCGCGCCGCGTTCATCCGATCCGACAGTCGCCGGATCCCGGCGAGATCCGTCACGAGCAGGTCGCCGCGCACGCCCAGCAGCGTGCCGTCCACGCCGTAGCGATCGCGGGCCTGGCGCTGGACATGGAAGCGCCGCATCAGATCGAGGCGACCTCCGCGGGCAGGACGTTCGGATCGACGCGTCGGGCAGATGCGACGTGTTCGATGGCGCGCCGCAGGAGCTCGAGGCCGGACGGGTCGAACTCGTAGCCCCAGGCGCGGATCCGGTCGGGTCGCGACAGGCGGCCTTCGAGGCCGGCGGCCATCGCCTCGCGCGACATCAGGATGAGGTCTGCTGTCCGGTCGACGACGGCCAGGTCGTCCTCGGCGCCCAGGATGGCCGTGACGATATCGACATCGCGTGTCCCGGCGAGATTGAGCGTCTCGCGGATGTTGTCGGTCCCGCGCGCGGAGGCGCAGATGAGGCCGACTCGCGAGCCGCGTGGCAGCCCGGCGATCTCATGGACGAGTTCCACGTAGCCTGGCCCGACGACCATCGCCACGACCGGGACCCGACCTGCGACCAGCGCCTGGGCTTCCTCGCCGTGGAACGTCGTGGTCGCGACCAGGTCGTAGTGGAAGCGATCGAGGCGTTCGGGCAGGTCGTCCAGCAGCGCTCCTTCGGCTTCGATGAGGCCCGGAAACTCGTCGACGAGTCGCTCGGCATCGAAGCCCGCGTCTGCGTTGGTGCATTCGGCGTACAGGACGCGGACGAGGGGCCCCGGTCGCTTCCGCTCGGAGGCGGCGGCGAACGTGGCGGCGGCGACCTCGTCCGCGGTGAACCCGGCATGTGCGCCCCGTCGGAGCATCTCCGAGACGACGCCCGCCAGCGCCTCCGCGCCGCGGCGCTGGGGCGGTCGAGCCGCGACATGCGTGCCCGCGCCGTGCCGGCTGGTCACATAGCCCGCGTCCGAGAGGCGGCGGTAGACGGCCCGGATCGTTTTCGGATTCACCCGCAGCGCCGCACCAAGTTCGCGCACCGGGAGCAGCCTGGCGCCCGGGAGGAGCCGCCCGGAGTCGATCTGATAGGCCAGCTGCCAGTAGATCTGGGTGGAGATCGGGACGTCCGAATCGCGCTCCACGTCGAGCGGGCCGGCGGTTCCCGCGTGGCTGGCGGCCGAGGGCGCGTCCTGGTGGGTCATCGCCATACCCACGATAGCAAGGTCGGCGGGTCCGGACCGAGCCGTCAAGCTCCCGGTTCGGCCCGGTCCACCGTCGTCGCGACGGTGTGCTCGACCACGAACGACGCCGTCTCGCCGGGCCCAAGATCCAGCGGCCAGCTCAGGAGGAGCCCACTGCCCTGGTACACGCGCTCGAAGCCGCCTTCCGAGTTGGAGATCGTCTCGACGGACGCCCACCAGGCATCGGCCGACGGCGACACGTCGGTCCGAAGGCTGATCCCGACGTCGTCGTTGCCCTGTCGGATCGTGTCGATCGTGGCTGCCTGTCCGGACCCGTCATGTGGGCTCCGAGCGCCCTCGACCTCCCACCACGCCGACGGGTTCCCGCCTCCGCCCAGCATCGTCGTCGTCCACTCGGAGCCGAAGCGCGCCTGGAGCGGCCGGTCGGAGCGGTTGGTCACGACCACGGCCTGCCGAAGCGTGGGTGAGCGCCGATCGCCTCCCATGGTGATGTAGCGAGTGACGCGGACTGGCTGCGCCTCGCCGCCCGGGCCTCCCACCTGGCCGTCCCGGACCAACTCCGCGGTGCCAGGCGTCGTCAACGACGCGATCTCGAACGGGTGGTCCAGGAAGTCTCCGAGATCCGCCACGGTCACGTCCGCCCAGTCCGCCGGGGTGGCGTCGAGGGGCAGGAACCGGACCAGGCCGGACCGGCGTTCGTGGTCGTCATAGCGGAGCCGCTCCGAGAGGCCCGACTCCTTGGTCATGAACCGATCGTGGATGGACGCCGGCGCCCCACCGTCCCCGCCTTCGTCCCCGGCCACGCCGGCCGCCTCGTGGCGACGCAGCGTCTCGTGATAGGCCTCGGGTCGTCGTCGCATGACCGCCGTGAGGGCGTGCCGGGCGGCCCGGATGTCCCAGCCACCGATGCCGCCGCCATCGGACGGATCGATCGTCACAACCTGCCCGGGATCCCACAGCCGGACGTCGTCGAGGCCGTCCATGTCCAGGTCCACGACCTCGGTCCCACCGTCGGCCATGCCGCTGTGGGTCAGGGCGAGGTCCTCGGCCGCGATCAGGTGTTCGTACGTCGCGAGCCGCATGTGGCTGATGTAGATGCCCCCGAACAGGCCGTGCCAGTAGCAGTCGTTGGATTGCCCCTGATAAAGGTGGTCGAGGGCCTGCCAGTACTCGGGCCCACGCTCCATCCCCGCGACCGCGGCGGACGTCCGCAGCATCTGCTTGTGGAGGTCGTTGATCTCGCGGTACTTCACTTGGAAGTTGCGCCAGAACGCACCGCGCAGCCAGCGTGCCTCGGGTCGGCCCTCCGCCTCGGCGCGCTGGAGGGTCTCGGTGAACTGGAGGCTCTCGTTCGCCGGCAGCGCCCACTGGCCCATCTCCGCGTACGAGCCGGTCGGGATGTACACCCGGCCGATCGGTCGTTGGCGCGCGAGCCATGCGGACGGCGTCACCGTCGACAGCCAGTCAGCGTTCTCGTCGAGCGCGCTGAAGAACCGGTCGACCCAGCGCGTCGCACCCCAGCAGTGCTCGTAGGTCGTCGGCCAGGCTCCGAACTTCTCGCCGTCATCGCCCATCATCCCGACTCGCGTCCCGTCCTCCGTCGCGTGGTCGCGGAGGTAGCCGATGACGTCCTCGACGTCGCGGAACGGGATCCGGTAGCGCAGGCCCTGCTCGGTCCCGAAGACCGTCAGGATCTCGCCCTGATCTTCGGTCGTGTACGGGCCCCACAGATCCTCCTCCGGGATGGCCGCCGCCCGAAAGTGGGCATCGTCCAGGATCGTCCACTCGTAGCCGCCCTCGGCCAGTGACGCGGGCAGGTCCGGTTCCCAGACGCGCTCTGCGAGCCAGGCGCCGCTGGGCCGCCGACCGAACAGTGACTCGAGCTCGTCGCCCATCCGGGTGAGCTGGCCGATCCGGTCGCGCCTGGGCAGGGACGCCAGGACCGGTTCGTAGTATCCCCCGCCGAGGATCTCCACCTGGCTGCGCTCCACCAGCGCCCGCACGCGTTCGACGAAGTCTGGTCGCTCGGCCCGCACCCATTCCAGGAGTGGCCCGGTGTAATGGAGCGCGAGGCGAACGCCCGGGTGCCGTTCGAGGGCATCGAGCATCGGCAGGTACGCCCGGTCATAGGTCTCGGCGAACACCCAGCCGAAGTTCCCGACCGGTTGGTGGTTGTGGATCGCGAGGGCCAGCGAGATGCGGCGCGTCACGGCCTCGCCGGTCACCCGGCCTCGGTGACGGCCGGCGCGCGGGTCGCGTCGGTGATGATGATCCCGGCGGCCGGCAGGTACAACCGCTCCGTGTACTCGTGCAGCATCCGGGTCGTGGAGAACTGCCAGAGCGCCGTGGCCATCGCGCGCCGCATGACATCGAGCCAGCGCAGCGGCAGACCGTCGGTGCCGCGCTCGTAGTAGCGCGGGATGAGGTCTTCCTCCAGGAGGCGGTACAGATCCAGCGCATCGGCCCAGTCCTGTGCGGCCTCGTCCGGGTTGGTCTCGCGACCCCCGATCGCCCAGCCGTTGTCGCCGGCGTAGCCTTCGTCCCACCAGCCGTCGAGGACGCTGATGTTCGGCACGCCGTTCTGGGCGGCCTTCATGCCCGACGTGCCCGATGCCTCGAGCGGTCGGCGCGGGTTGTTCAGCCACGCGTCGACGCCCTGGACGAGGAACCGTCCGACGCGCATGTCGTAGTTCTCCATGATGAAGACACGTCCCCGGAGCGCCGGGGAGCGCGACAGCTGGAAGATCTCCTGGATGACGCGTTGGCCCGGCCGATCTGCCGGATGGGCCTTGCCGGCGAAGACGATCTGGACCGGTCGATCCGCGTCCCACAGGATGCGCGCTAGGCGGTCGATGTCGCTGAACAGCAGACCGGCCCGCTTGTACGTCGCGAACCGGCGGGCGAAGCCGATCGTCAGGATGTCCGGATCGAGCGCCGTCTCGAGCTCGGCAAGGACCGTCGGCGACTCGCCGTGGCGGGCGAACTGGTTGCGCAACCGACGCCTGGCGAACTCGGCGAGTTCGCGCTTCTGGCGCCGATGCGCGTCCCACAGCTCCTTCGCCGGGATCCGCTCCAGGCGTTCCCAGAAGCGGCCCTGCTGGGAGGTGGCATCGAGGGCGTCCATGTCCGCGTCCAGGTGCCCCTCGAGCAGGTCCACGATCGGCGCGCCGATCCAGGTGGGCCCGTGGACGCCGTTGGTCAGGCCCTGGATCGGATGGTCCGTGATCCCGTGCCAGGTGGTTCGTGCCGTTTCCCCGTGGAGCTGGCTGACCGCATTCGCGCCGTTGGTGAGGCGCAGCGAGAAGGCCGTCATGTCGAATTGATCCGGGTCGCCGTCCATGCCGACACCCCTGGCCAGGACGTCCTGGACCGGGAGCTCCAGACCGGCCAGGACAGGTCCCGCCACGCGCCGGATCAGGTCTGTGTCGAAGCGTTCGTTACCGGCGGAGACCGGGGTGTGGATGGTGAACACGCTGTCTCGGCGGACCTTGGACCAGGCCTGATCCTGCGGTTCGCCCGCGGCGATGTACTCCCCGGCCCGTTCGGCCAGCAGGAAGGCCGAGTGACCCTCGTTCAGGTGCCAGACGGCGGGCGCCAGGCCGAGCGCCCGGATCGCGCGGACCCCGCCGACACCCAGGACGAGCTCCTGGTGCAGCCGCATCTCACGCCCGCGGACGTACAGGATGTGCGTGATCGGGCGATCGGGCAGGGCATTCTCCGGGACGTCGGTGTCGAGCAGCAGGACCGGGACACGGCCCACCTGGGCCAACCAGACGGCCACGGCGAGGTCGCGACCCGGCAGCTCGACCGACACGGTCAGCGGCCGGCCGTTCGCATCCTGGACTCGGCCGATGGGGAGGCGGCTCAGGTCGTAGTCCGGGTAGTCGTGCTCCTGGTGGCCGTCGGCATCGATCGACTGGCGGAAGTACCCGTTCCGATACATCAGCCCGACGCCCAGCGCCGGCAGGGCCATGTCGCTGGCCGACTTCATGTGATCGCCCGCGAGGACGCCCAGGCCGCCGGAGTAGATGCCCAGCGACTCGTGCAGGCCGTACTCCGCGCAGAAGTAGGCGATCGGGCCTGACAGCTGGTCCGCGTAGCGGCGTTGGAACCAGTGACCGGAGCCGTTGGCCATGTAGTGGTCGAAGTCAGCGAGGACGTCGTTGTATTCGGTCAGGAACGCGGCGTCATCGAGCAGCCGCGACCACTCCGTCGGACCGCTGATGACCGGCACGGGATTGCGGTAGCGATTCCACGCGTGACGGTCGATCAGGCTCCACAGCCCACGGGTCCGAGGGTGCCATGCCCAGTGCAGGTTGTAGGCCAGACGTCGCAGGCCTTCGAGGCGAGGCGGCAGCGGAAAGGACGCAGCCTCGACGGACGGGACGTGGACGGGATCCATGGCCCGGGATGATAGCCGGTCGGCGGGTCCGCTCGCGAGCCGAAGTCTGAACCCGTACGATGGCCGCCATGCCGCCCATCCGCGTCGCGATGCTGTCCGCCGAATGCGAGCCGTGGGCGAAGACCGGCGGATTGGCCGATGTCGTCGACGCCCTGGCGCGGGCCCTGGGTCGTCGTCCGGTCGAGATCGCCGGACCCGTCGACGTGTTCCTGCCGCGGTATCGCAACGTCCCGGAGCCATCTGGGACGACCCGGACCACCGTCCTGCGCGTTCCGGACCCGCGCGCAGCGTCGGGCAACAGCGAGGTGTCGATCATCGATGTCGCGGCGGACGGGTACCGGCTGCGCCTCGTCGATCACCCGGCCGCCTTCGACCGCGACGGGTTCTATGGCGATGCCGCCGGCGACTACGCCGACAACGCCTGGCGGTTCGGGTTGTTCTGCCGGGCGGCCCTGGAGGCGTTGCGAGCCGATGGCGACCCACTGGACGTGCTCCACCTGCACGACTGGCATACCGGTCCGGCGGCCATCTGGCGCGATGAACGCTACGCAGACGACCCGATCATCGGGCCCGCTGCGTTGCTGATGACCCTGCACAACCTTGCGTACCACGGGTGGACGCCACGTGAGCGTGTGGCGCAACTGGGCCTCAGGCCGGGCGACGGGATCGTCCAGGGCGACGGGACGGGGATCGACCTGCTCCGGGTCGGCATCGAGCGATCGGAGCTCGTCAACACGGTGTCGCCCGGGTTCGCCTCGGAGGCGCTGACCCCCGAGTTCGGGATGGGCCTGGACGGGACCTTGCGCCTGAAGGGCGACCGGTTCCTCGGGATCCTCAACGGCCTGGACAGCGCAGTCTGGGATCCCGCCGCGGACGCCGATCTGGCGGCGCCGTACTCCCGGGCGGATCGAACGGGCAAGGCAGCCTGCCGGTCAGACCTTCTGACTCGAGTGGGCTTCGACTCTGACGATCCCGGACCGGTCTTCGGGCTCATCGGCAGGCTGGACCCCCAGAAGGGGTTCGACCTGGTGGTCGAGGCGGCCCCGTCGATGCTCGCCCGCGGCGACCGGCTCATCGTCCAGGGCAGCGGTCATGCCTACCTTGCAGATCCGTTTCGGGCGCTGGCCGCCGCGAACCCACGTCAGGTCGCCTTCATCGAGCGATTCGACCGGGCGATGGCGCGCCGGATCTATGCGGGGGCGGACGCCTTCGTCATGCCGTCACGCTTCGAACCGTGCGGGCAGGGCCAGATGATCGCGCTGCGCTACGGCACGCCGCCCATCGTCCACCGGACGGGCGGCCTGGCCGACACTGTGATCGACGAGATCCGAGCGCCGGGGGCGGGGACCGGCTTCGTCTTCGATGACGCGAGGGCGGAGGATCTGAGCGCGGCCTGCGGGGCGTTCGGGGCGATGAGGGCCGCCGGCGGAGCGGCCTGGGACACGCTGCTGGACCGCGGGATGGCCGTCGACTTCGACTGGACGACCGGTTCCTCCCCGCGCTACGTGGACGCCTACCGGCGGGCTATCGAGATCAAACGCGCGCGCTGAGGACGGTCTTGACGATCGCCGTTGGGAGATTCGAGCGACATCGCGAATCGCCCTAGGGCGATTCGCGCGCCCTGTATCGCCTGCGGCCGCGCCTCAGTGCAGGGCTCGCAGGAGCGCGACCAGTGTCGCCTCCACGAGCATCCGCTGCGGCGAGTGGGCACCGCCGTGCACGGTGAGGATGTGGTCGGCGCCCATGCGGGCCGCGAATGTCGGCACCGCGCCATCGGGCAGGTAGCTGCCCGTTGCCTGCTCGCCCTTGACCAGCCAAAGCTCCACCTCGGCGGTCGCGGGTTCGGCCAGGGCACTCAGCCCGCCGTCCCAGTCGCCGTTGTCGAGGAGGATCGCGCGCGCCGCGATCTCATCGATCTGGGTCAGCGCTTCCGCCTTGGCGAGGATGTCGCCGGGGGACCATGTCGGCTCGGACGCCGTGACGGCCACGACCGCCTCGTCGAGGTCGTCGTAGGTCCGCTCGGTCGTGTCGGACACCTGGCGGGCCATCCGTTCGTGCGGGAGGACCGGTGGGTCCAGGAGAACCAGCGTGCTCGGTCGAAGCCCGGCTGCCGGCAGATGGGCCGCGACGACCGCGCCGTAGCTGTGGCCGACGACCTGGAGGTCCCGCTGGTCGACGGTTGCCGCGCGGGCCCATGCGGCGACGTCCTCCGCCATGTCCGCGAAGCGGTGCCGGCCGGTCCAGTGGCCCGTCCGGCCATGGCCCGGCAGATCCGGCGCGAGGACCCGCCGACCGGTGGCCGCCAGTGCCGGCCCGACGCGCCACCAGATCGCCGCGGACGCCGTGACGCCATGGATCAGGACGAGCGGTCGAGCGTCCGGGTCGCCCCAGGCGAGCACGGAAAAGGGGACACCGGCGGCCTCGATGACCAGGCGTTCGCCCGGCTCGGGGTCGACGAGCGCGGCGGCGACCGCAGAGGGCAGGTCGGCCGCGGTGGCCACGATCGGGCCCGGCAGGATCTCCGAGAGAGGCTCAGTCATCGGACCCATGCTAGGCGAAGCCGCGTCGGGCGGTCGTGCGCCCGCTAGACTCAGGGCATCCAGCTCTCGCGGAGGATCCGATGGCCAACCAGTTCGTCGTCCAGTTGCCGAACGAGCCGGGTGCGATGGCGACCCTCGCCGAGGCGCTCGCGGCCCGTGGCGTGGATCTGCGCGCGATCGGTGGTGGCAGCATCGGCGACTCGGGCCACGTGATCATGACCACGAACGAGGACGCCGAGACCAAGGCAGTCCTCGAGGCGGGCGGTTACACCTACGTCGAGGGCGAGTCCCTGCTCGTGGAGGTCGACGACCGACCGGGCGGGATGGCCCGCCTCGCTCGCGAACTGGCAGATGCCGACGTCAACATCCAGGGTCACCTGTTCATCGGCCGCTGGGGCGATCGAGCGACGTTCGCCTTCGTCGTGGACAAGCCCGATGTCGCCCGCCCGATCATGGAGCGCAAGGCCTGACCATCGTCCGCTATCGCGTTCGGGCGATCTGAGCTATCCTCTGGGCCTTCGTGCTCGATGGGCGCTCCGGTCAGCGCCCCGGTCCATCACCGTTTCGACCCCGACCAACCACATGCCCTGACCGGGCCCCGCCACCGAGCGGGAGGGCCTCGTCAGGAGCGTTTTCCTCTTCATGTCCTTCGATACCCTTGGGCTGACGCCCGAGCTTCTCCGTGCTGTTGCCAACGAGGGCTACACGGAACCCACGCCCGTCCAGCGGGAGGCGATCCCGCTCGTCCTGGAGGGTCGCGACGTCCTCGCCGGCGCCCAGACCGGGACCGGCAAGACGGCCGCCTTCGTGTTGCCGATGCTGCAGATCCTGCACGCCCGCCGCCCGGCCGGCTCCCCGAACAGGGCTCCGGACCGTCGAGATGCCACGCGTCCGCCCATCCGCGCCCTGATCCTCACCCCGACCCGCGAGCTCGCGCTTCAGGTGGAGGAGAGCGTGCGGACGTATGGCGCGTCGCGACCCATCCGGTCCACGACCATCTACGGCGGCGTCGGATTCGATCCTCAGGTTCGTGCCCTTCGGGCCGGCCCAGAGATCGTCGTCGCTACGCCCGGCCGACTGCTGGATCACCTGAGCCAGCGTACGATCGACCTGTCCCGCGTCGAGATCCTTGTCCTCGACGAGGCGGACCGCATGCTGGACATGGGCTTCATCCGCGACATCCGCAAGGTCCTTGCGGTCCTGCCGCCGAAGCGCCAGAACCTGCTGTTCTCGGCCACGTTCTCCGATGAGATCCGACGGCTTGCCGACGGCTTCCTCGATCGGCCGGCGTCCGTCCAGGTCACGCCCCGCAATACCGCCACGGACCTCGTGACGCAGGTCATCCACCCGGTCGACCGCGAGCGCAAGCGCGAGCTGCTGAGCCACCTCATCACGTCCGGCCGGATCGACCAGGCGCTCGTCTTCACTCGCACCAAGCACGGCGCGAACCGGCTCGCCCTGCAGCTGGAGAAAGACGGCATCAAGGCCACGGCCATCCACGGCAACAAGAGCCAGCCGCAGCGCGTTCGCGCCCTGGCCGACTTCAAGGCCGGCCGGTACGCCGTCCTGGTGGCGACCGAGATCGCCGCGCGCGGGCTGGACATCGACGCCCTCCCGCACGTCGTCAACTTCGAACTCCCGATGGTCCCCGAGGACTACGTCCATCGCATCGGCCGGACCGGCCGGGCCGAGCGCGACGGCGATGCCGTCTCACTCGTCTGCGTGGACGAGATGAAGCTGCTCGGCGAGATCGAGAAGGTCCTCGGCCGGCGCATCCCGACCGAGGTCATCGAAGGCTTCGAGCCCGATCCGCGCATCCGACCGGAGCCGATCCTGCGCGGCGGCCTGGGCTCATCCCGGCCGCAGTCCGGCGGCCGCCCGCGGACCGGGGGTGGATCGCACGTCCCGCGCCAGGGCATGGCGACTCGTTCCGACGGCGGCGCATCCCGTGGCGGTGGCTACGCCGCTCCCCGTCGACCGGGGCAGGGCCTCGGGAACGGCGTCGGCGCTCCGGCGAGTGCCGGTCGCCCGGCCCACGGTCGACCGGCGCACGCAGGAAGGCCGGTCCAGGGTGGACGGCCTGCTCAGGGCGGTCGACCAGCGCAGGGTGGACGGCCTGCTCAGGGTCCTTCCGGTGGCCGATCCGGTGGCGCTCGACCCGGTCAGCGGCCCCCGCAGGGCCCGGGGCGTCCGAACCCGTCGCACGGCTATTCGAATCAGCGAGGCTCAGGCCCCGGCACGGTCCTGCCGGGCGAGCGACTGGCGCGCGACGGCGGTCGATCCGGGGGCTGACTCGGGTCGGCCCTCGGAGAGGGCGCTGGCCTAGCGGTCCTTGCCGAGCTGTCGGGCAGCCTTTGCTTCTGCCTTGGCAGCGGCCTTCCCGGCTTTGTCCGGCTTGTCGCCCTTGGCGACCCCACTGACATAGCCGCCATGGTTGCAGTTCTTGCCGCCGACGCGGTCGCTCCTTGCCGCCTCGGACTTCGAGACCGTGCCGTCGTTGTTGAGATCGACGGCAGCCGCCGCCGCTGCTTGGGCGTCGGCATTCGGCTCGACAGCGTCCTGGCAGTCATCGTCGATGCCATCGCCATCGAGGTCCTCGAACGTCGTGGTCGTATCGTCCGGTTCCGGTGCGTCGTCGTCGTCCGAGTCGCCACCCTTGGCGACACCGCTGACGTAGCCGCCCTGGTTGCAGTTCTTGCCGCCGATCCGATCGCTCTTCGCGGCCTCGGACGTGCTGATGGTGCCATCCCCGTCGAGGTCCACCGCGGCGGCCGCGGCCGACGCTTCAGCCTCGGGCACAGCGACAGCGGGCACGTCCTGGCAGTCGTCGTCGATGCCGTTGGCGTCGATATCCTCGAATGTCGCGGTGGTATCGACGACCGCCGGCGTGTTATCGTCATCGAGCGGCGTCGTGTCTGCCACGAGCGCGACGCCAACCGCAGCACCGCTCAGCGCGAGCGCCAGCGCGAAGGCGGCGACCCCCGACGCCACTGGACTGCCGATGCGTGTCAACACGGTCTGATCTCCCGCTTGCGATGTCGTGTCGGCAGCCGATCAGCCGCCTGATGATCTCGTCGCGATCGTAGCCGCGAAATGTCGGTCCCCGGACCCGTACCTTCGTCCTTTGGTGGCCCGGCCGCAAGCGTGCCATACGTGGATGCGGTGCCCGCACGCACCCGATTTACCGTCGTTCGATAGCCGACCCCGGTCCCTGTCAGCGGGCATCGGTCACGTACAGGTACGTGGTCATCGGACCGATGCCCTTGATGTCGACAACCTCGCGTTCCTCGAAGACAAGGGACGTGTCGTCCTGCAGAAGCGCCCAGGTCGACGGGGCCAATTGGATCCGGCCGGGGACCCCTGACGACTCCATTCGCGAGGCCAGGTTCACCGAATCGCCCCACAGGTCAAACAGGATCCGCTTCTTGCCGATCACACCACCAACGACCGATCCGCTTGCCAAGCCGATCCGCAGCTCCAGGGCGGTGCCCATGTCCCGTCTTGCCTCTGCGATCGCGGCGATCATGCCTCGCGCGAGCATGAGAGCCGCCTTCGCGTGGTCGTCGCGGGGTGTCGGCGCGCCCGCGACCGCCATGTACGAGTCGCCGATCGTCTTGATCTTCTCGACTCCGCATGTCGCGGCCTCGGCATCGAATCGGCCGAAGAGGTCGTCGAGGACGCGGACGATCTCGTCCGGGTCCGTTCGGCGGGCCCAAGGGGTGAACCCGACCAGGTCTGCGAAGAGGACGGTCGTCGCGGGGTAGACATCCGCGATACGCCCGCCATGACCGCGCTTGAGGCGCGCCGCGATGGTCGCCGGGATGGCATTCGTGAGCAGCGCCTCCGATCTCGCTTCCGCCTGGCGTCGACGGATGTCGGTATAGCGGATGAACAGGAACGTGATCGTCAGGGGGACCGCCAGGTTCGCGAAGTAAAAGATGAGCCGCTGCGGATACGACTGTGGCTCGATCGCGCTGCTGATGATCGGATCCAGGATGATCACCATGGCCACCACGACAAGGAAGAACGCGAACCACGCCGTCGCGCGTCTCGGCCCGAGCGCGAGGATGGCGAACACCGGGCCCAGGAACGCGAACAGCAAAGTCGCACTCGCGCCGCCGATTCCGCCGAGCGCTACTTCGATAAAGGCCGGGAAGAGCGTGACCGTGAGGACCAACACCACCACGTAGCGCTCGTAGCGCCTGGTTCGTGCGAGGGCGATCAGGTTGATCGACATGATCACCGGCAAGGCCAGCGCCACGCCCCAGCTCAAGGCGATCCCTCGCGCCATGATGGGCAGCGATGGAGGTAGGACGACGAGGATCAGTCCGGCGATGACGCCGACGCGCTTCCGAAGGCGGAGGTCGTCGTCGTCGGTCGCTTCATCCGCGATCGACAGCACCCGCTCCGCCACGGCCTTGAGGCGAGCCTTCACGAGAGCATGGTACGCGCGGCTGAGACACGGACGAGATCCTCGACTTCGCGACGGTCGTCACGGCCCGTCCCTGGTGGTCTACATCGTCCTCGCGTTCATCCTACGGGTCGCGCCGAGGCGGTGGACTCACCTCGTCCGGGCGGGAGTAGCTCAGTTGGCAGAGCGGCAGCCTTCCAAGTCTCCCTTTGTCAAGCGCTGTGCTCTGACTCAGAAGCCCGCACGAAACCCCAGATTCTCGTTCAGTTTGACGCTCTGCCCGGACGGCTTACGACTAGCCTCTGCGCATGACCATTGCCAGCCGAAAGCGGCCGATCGACGCAGTTCGGAGTCCCCAGCGCCTGCTCTAACCTGCGCCGGCGTTCTGAGCTTCCCCGGCGAGGATCGCGCGGACCGCATCGGCCTCCGGGGCAATCCCCATCTCCTCGAACAGTGCGAGCGCACGGTGTAGCGTCGCGTCGCTCTCAGCCGCGCG
>JBKJXL010000129.1:0-4861 GCA_046716225.1 Candidatus Limnocylindrales bacterium
TCCGCGTCGCCCTTGAGGGCGAGGTACTTCGTGATCGCGGCGGTCAGGCTCGTCTTGCCGTGATCGATGTGGCCGATCGTGCCGATGTTCACGTGCGGCTTGGTGCGCTCGAACTTCTTCTTGGCCACGAGACCGTTTCACTCCTTGATCTGGTGCGGGACGTTCCCGCTGTGTGGACATGGGGCGGCAGGTGGGCGACCCGGGGATGGAGCCCACAATCGGACTCGAACCGATGACCTCTTCCTTACCAAGGAAGTGCTCTGCCAGCTGAGCTATGTGGGCCAGGAGGCCGCTGCGAGTAGGTGCCATGTGGTGGGCCGGGAGGGATTCGAACCCCCATGCCTTTCGGACCTGGTCTACAGCCAGGCGAGCCGCCGTTGCTCAACCGACCCACGGTGACGGTGCCGGGTCGAGACCTGCGGACTCGTGGTGGACCCGGTTCCGGATTTGTACGCGCTGGAGCCGACGACGGGACTCGAACCCGGAACCTGCGGTTTACAAAACCGCTGCTCTACCAATTGAGCTACATCGGCGCGACAGGCAGGGCCATACCGCAGATGGACCTATCGGCGCCGGGGAATGATAGGGCCGGTCGCCGTCAGGGGTCAAGCGAGCGCGACCGTACGGTAAGCATCCCAACGTCTGTGCTGACGAAGGCCGTCACGGAACGAGCCCCATCCGTACGCTGGTGTCCGCGCTCTCGCGGGCCACAGCGCAGCGTGCCGGTGCGATGCACTGATCGTGTATCACACGCAAGAACGCAGCCTGGGCTTGCGCTGGATGCAACCTACGTCGCCGTCGGGTTTCGACGGGCGCCGTCACGGTCGTTCCGTTGCATCTGGCGCACACCATCGACGTCGAACTGATGCCTTGTTGCACTCGACGCATGGTTCCGACCGATCCGGCCCGTGACGAGGTGCGCTGGCGACGTTGCTTGCGTCTGACGCAAGCGCGGCTCACTCGGGGAGCAGGTCGTCTCCGTCGTCGAGGATCGCTGCGTCGCTCGCGGGTGCCGACGTCATCCGCCGCCTGGCCGTCGCGGCCGCCTTGGGCTCGGCGGAGGCGGTGGCCTTGGCCGCAGGTTTCGGCGTCGTTTTGGTCCTGGGCTTGGCCGTCGACTTGGGCTTGGCCGTCGCGTTGGGCGTCACCTCGGCCTTCGGCTTGGCCGTCACCTTCGTTGTGGACTTGGGCTTCGCGGTAGACGCGGCCTTCGCTGGAGCCTTGGCCTTGGGTTCGCTCGTGGCCGTCGCGACAGCTTTCGACTTCGTCGCGGTCTTTGGCCTGGTGCTAGCCACGGCCTTCGGTCCGGCGCCAGCCGTCGGGGGCTGCGCCGCCTTCGGTTCGGCCTTGGTCCTTGGCGTTCGCCTGCCCTTCGTCTTCGAGGACACGGCCGGCTGGGCTTCGGCTTCGGCGGGAGCCTCGTCCCCGGCCCCGTCCGCGGATGCCTCGGATGGACCGTCCGCCTCGATGATCGCGGGACGCACGTTCCGCGCGACGGGGCGGCCGGCCGTGCCGTCGGGGTCTCGCTGGGCCGCCACCTCGAAGAGCAGGACCGAGCCGGCCACGGCCGCATTGAGCGAGCCGATCGCGCCGCGTAGCGGGATCCGCACGAACAGGTCGCAGCGCTTGCGGACGGCCGGGCCGAGACCCTGGCCCTCGCTCCCGACGACGAGCGCTATCGGACCGCGAAGGTCCGTCTGCCTCGCGGTGAGCGGGGCGTCGCCGTCGGCACCCGCCACCCACACGCCATGCCCGTGAAGGTCCACGAGCGCCGACGCGAGATCGTCGACCGGACACAGCAGGAGATGCTCGACCGCGCCGGCCGAGGCCTTGATCGCGGAAGGGGTGAGTGGTGCCTGACGCCGAACCGGGAACAGGACGCCGTGGACGCCCGCCCCTTCGGCGCTTCGGAGAAGCGAGCCCACGTTGTGTGGATCCTCGAGCGAGTCCAGGACCAGCACGAACGGCGGCTCGCCGCGTTCGGCGGCCCGTGCAAGGACGTCGTCGATGGTGGCGAATCGACGCGACTCGACGACCAGGGCGACACCCTGGTGGCCATCGAAACCGGTCAGGGCGGTCAACGACCCACCCTCGACTTCGACGATCGGGATCCGCAGGCTGGTGGCGTGAAGGACGATCTTCTCCAGGGCCTGGCGTCGCTGCGGGACCACGAGCAGCCGGCGGGCTGGTCGCCGTGCCACGAACGCCTCCTCCACCGGCCGGCGCCCGGCGACGAGCTCCTCATCCCCCGCAAGCGCATCGGGCGGCGACAGGCCGGGCCGGCCACTCGGGGCACGAAAGGTCTGGCCGTACGACGCATCGGGGCCCGGCCGGAACGAGGGTCGCGGCCCGGGCGGACGAGCGCTCGCGGGCCGGTACGGCGGTCGGTCCCCCACGTCGCGCCGCGGCCGATCGTCATAGGACGGGCGCGGCCGGTACTCGGGTCGCGGCTCGAAGTCCGGTCGAGGCCCCGACGGCGGGCGCGATGGACCCGACGGCCGGCGGGTGTCGGTCGGACGGTACTCGCCACCCGGACGCGGGCCGGACGGTCGATGACCCGGACCGGACGGATAGGATCCTCGCGGTCGGTCCTCGCGGTCGGAGCCGCCGGGCCGGGGAGCCCCGGGCCACTCCCGCCGCGGCATCGGTCGATCCTGCGGCCCGCGGTCCTGGCGGTAGCCCCCGTCACGCTGGTAGCCGCTGCCGGTCCGCCGATCGGGTCGCGGCCCGTCGTGGCGAGGTCGGTCGTCGCGCGGGCCACCCGATCCCGTCCATGGTCCCTCGGGCGGTCGATCGGCCGGCGGTCGGTGACCGGGCGGCCGGCCGGAGGGACGGTGTCCGGAACCCTGTCGTTTCGATCGATCTCGGTCGCCTGTGGGACGGTCAGCCATGGTCCACCTCGGATGCGCGACGCCAACGCTGGCCGTCGCGAGTGTCCTCGATCACGATCCCGAGCGTCAGCAGTTCCTCACGCAGCCGATCTGAGGCCGCCCAATCGCGTGCGGCTCGAGCCTCGGCCCGTGCGGCGATCAGTGTGGACGCTTCCGCCGAAAGCGGTGCTACCTCGTCTGGAAGGATGCCCAGCACCTGGTCCAGATGGCGCAGCGTCGCGACCGCGCGGGCCGCATCGGCGGTCGACATCGAGCGCGCCTCGATCCGTCGGTTCAGCTCACGGACCAGGTCGAAGACCGCGGCCAGCCCGGCCGACACGTTCAGGTCGTCGTCGAGCGCATCGCCGAACGCCTCGCCAGCGGCGTCGAGCACAGCCGGCAGCTCCGAGTCGTCCGACCGTTCCTCGCGGTAGGCCGACAACGCTGCCAACGCGGCGTCGAGGCGATCGATCGCCGCCGCGGCCGCGGTCAAGGAGTCGTCGGAGTAGTTCAGGCTGGCGCGGTAGTGGACCGCGATGAGCGTGTAGCGCAGGGCGCGCGCCGAGACGCCGGCCGCGAGCAGGTCCCCCACCCTGGCGATGTTGCCGCTCGACTTGGCCATCTTGCTGCCGCTCATCTGGAGGTGCGCGCAGTGCAACCACGTCGCGACGAATGGCTCCCCGGTCGCCGCCTCACTCTGGGCGATCTCGTCCTCGTGATGGGGGAAGATCAGGTCGATCCCGCCGGTGTGGATGTCGAACGACGATCCGAGCGCGTTCATGCTCATCGCGGAGCACTCGATGTGCCAGCCCGGCCGGCCCTCGCCGATGCTCGTAGCCCACGACGGTTCGCCCGGCTTGGGTCCCTTCCAGATGGCGAAGTCGCGGACGTCGTCCTTGGCGTATTCGTCGGCCTCCACCCGCTCCCCCACCCGCAGCTGGTCCGGGTCCAGTCGGGCCAGGCGCCCATAGGCCGGCCACGAGGCGATGCGGAAGAAGATCGAGCCGTCGTCGGTCCGATACGCGTGCTTGCGCTCGAGCAGGGTCTCGATGAGCTCGACCATGGCGTCGATGTGTTGGGTCGCGCGCGGCAGGACATCGGGCATCGTCATCCTGAGGGCCGCCCCGTCCGCCACGAAGGCGGCCAGATACCGGTCGGCCAGGACGTCGATCCCGGTTCCGGCGGCCGCGGCGCCGCGGATGATCTTGTCGTCGATGTCGGTGATGTTCATGACCCACGTCACCGGATAGCCACGCCAGCGCAGATGGCGCACGAGGAGATCGGCGAACAGGAACGATCGGAAATTGCCGATATGGGCCGGGCCGTAGACCGTCGGCCCACACGAGTAGATCCGCACGCCGTCGTCGCGCAACGGCGCGAACGGACGGATCTCGCCGGTCAGCGTGTCGAGGAGACGGATCGTCATGGGCGGCGCTCGATCGAGGTGGTCGCCAGGGCACTGATGGAGCGCCCGGCGCCTTCCGCGCCATCCAGGTTGCCGGTCGACGCCTTGACGTTCACGGCCGTCGGCTGGAGCTCGAGGAGACCCGCGATCGCGTCGCGCATCGAATCCAGGTGCCCACTCAGCCGGGGGCGCGCCGCCACGATCGTCAGGTCCACGCTCGTGACGTACCACCCCGTGTCCTCGACGCGACGGCGTACCTCGGCGATGATGATCGTGCTGGCGATGTCCTTCGGCGTGCCCGGCCCCGCCGGGAAGAGACGACCGAGATCCCCGAGCCCGGCGGCCCCCAGGAGGGCGTCGCAGACGGCATGGAGCGCGACGTCACCGTCCGAGTGACCGGACAACCGGGGGGCGCCAGCGATGACGACACCACCCAGGGCGAGCCCGTCGCCCGGTCCGAATGGGTGCGAGTCGTGTCCGATCCCCTGTCGGACGGAGCGACGACCGGCCAGCATCGTGCCGGCACGGGTCAGGTCGGCGGGCAGCGTCACCGTGAGATTGTCCGGATCGCCGAGGACAGCATGGA
>JBKJXL010000130.1:0-3236 GCA_046716225.1 Candidatus Limnocylindrales bacterium
CGCCCCGGCCCGGGCGTACACGCCTCATGCGGGGGCGGCCACGGCCATCCCGGGGGGGCGTAACGCCGGGCGGGGTCCCAGGACGACGCCGAGTCCGGCGGATGTCGCCACATCGATCGCCTTTGCCAGCCAGTCGGACTCGAGTCCCCCCGGCGTCGGCTCGAGCGCGCCCCAGGCGAACTCGCCGACACGGACCAGGCGAAGTCCCGCGTCGACCATCCGCTCGGCGTCGTCGCGCCAGCGGGCTTCCGGATGCTGCTCCGGATACCAGCACGCCCCGAGCTTCATGCGACCGGTCCCGGCTCGGTGGGCCGCAGGATCCGGCGGGTGAGGGCCAACCCGTATGCGTCAAGGTCCGGCAGGCGGTCGCCCGACATGACAAGGGCTCGACCGGCGTCCACATGCTCCGCCCATCCGTCGCGGTCGTCCGAGCCCGGATCGGCGATGAGGCAGTCCGGATCGTTCACCCAGAGGCGGCCGTGCATCCATGCCCTGGCGCGACCGGCGGCCAGTGCCGACCGCATGGACGGCTGGCTGATATCCCCGTCCGGGGGTTCTCGACGACGGTCCGTATCGGGCGAGACGCGCATGGCGTCGATCAGGCCGATCGACGGCAGCAGTGGGGCTCCACAGCCCAGGATCGTGGCGTCGTCGCCGACCGCCTCGCGGATGAGTCGCAGTCCTTCGCGATAGGCTGCGATGAGATCCGCGTCACGATAGCGCCCGCCAGGCATCGCCCCGGCGTACAGGAAATCGATCTTGTGGAACGAGAATCCCCACGCTCGCAGCGTACGGAACACGGACGACAGGTGGTCCGCTGCGTCCGGATGGGTCACATCGAGGACGCGGATCTCCTGGCGCCAGTGATGGGCGGCGGCCACGGCGTCCTTCACCAGCCAATCGGGATGCTCGCGCGCGAGGCGGCTGGCTGCCCCGACCATGAACGGGGCGGTCCACACCCCCGCCTCGCGGCCGCCTGCGATGATCGATGAGGCCAGGCCCTCCATCGACACGATCCGGCCCGACGGCTCCAGCCAGTCACCGATATCGGCCTGGTAGCCGTCGTCGATCTGGACGATGCGCACGTCCAGGCCCTCGGATTCGATGACGGCGAGGTTCGCTCGGACGACCTCGTCGGTCACGTCGGGCCCGTACCCGTACCACGAGCACCAGCCGGGACCGAGCGATCGGATGCGCCGGGCATCGGCCACCGTGGCCAGGGTGGTCGCCACGTCAGCCAGGGCCGCCGCAAGGGTCGTGGTGTGGGGCCGTTCATCAAGGGCGCCGTCGGCGCTGACGATCAGGCGGTCGTCGATCCGCTCGACTCGGATGCTCGGGACCACCGTGGTGGGATCCGGCGCGATCCAGGTACGTACGCCGTCGTCGCTCACGATCGCGACCAGGCCCTCGGACTGGAATCCGGTCGCAGGCGCCGGTCGCTCGGGTCGGAACGCCATCGTCTGCCATTCCGGGCGCCTTGGCCGAGGCGACGCGGGCAGGCTAGCCGAGTAGGCACCCGCGGGGCTCCAGGACTGCCAGCCGTGCTCGTAGATCGTGGCGGACCCGCCGCTGGCGAGGGGGATCTCGGCGACGACCTGGAACGATTCGGACGGCATCAAGACGGGTCCTCCATGGCCAGCACGCATCGTCGCACGTGCGCACCTCCGTGGACCAGGTGCGCTTACTGTTACGATATCGTAAGTCTTCAGTTATCTATTGACAACTTTACGCAACTCTTCGACACTGGAGGCTCCGTGAACACCATCGAACACGAAAGCGCCATCCCGGCCGACCTCCGACGCGACCAGATGCTCGAGGTCGTTCGTCGACGTGACTACACGACCGTCACGGAGCTCTCGGTCCTGTTCTCCGTCTCCGAGGTGACGATCCGGAGCGACCTCGACGAGCTGGCGTCGCGAGGCGACATCCGTCGGATCCGTGGCGGGGCCATCCCGACCGGGCTGCCACGACGAGAGCGGGCGTTCGAGGAATCAGAAGGAGCCTTCGCGGGCGAAAAGCTTGGGATCGGCCGGGCGGCAGCGGACCTGGTCCGCAGTGGCGACACCGTGATCCTCGATGTCGGCACGACGACGGCCGTGATCGCCCGCGCGCTCGCGGCACGATCCGAGCTTCGCGACGTCGTCGTCTTCACCAACAGCCTGACGATCGCCATCGAACTCGAAGCAGTCATCCCGCGGTTCACCGTGGTCGTCACCGGCGGGACGCTTCGACCGTTGCAGCACTCGCTCGTCGATCCGCTCGGCGATGGAGTCCTCGATCGGATCCGGGCGGACCTGGTCTTCATCGGCTGCAACGGCGTCGACCCCGTCGCCGGGATCACCAACATCAACCTGCCCGAGGCCGAGATGAAGCGGCGCATGATGGCCTCCGGTCGCCGCCGCGTGATCGTGGCCGATGGCTCGAAGGTGGGCCAGGTCGAACTGGCACGGCTGTGCGCGGTCTCGGACGTCGACCTCATGCTGACAGGCGCATCGGCGGATCCGGCGATCGTCGAGGCCCTCCGTGAGCGCGGGATGCGGGTCGAGGTCGTCGACGCGTGAGCACCGATGTGGAGGTACAGCGCCACGATCTGGAGCGCGGCGACGGGCGGCGTCTGTTCATCTACGGGGACCTGCGCGGTGGCCTGTCCCATGAGGAAGGCGAGCGATTCGAGCGACCCGGCCTCCACCAGCGTCTCGACGCCCTGTCGGACACCTGGGTGACCATCTCGCCGTCGCGCAACAAGCGTCCGAACTCCGTCCTGGATGCCCGCAACGAAACGGGGGCGGAGTGCCCGCTCTGTCCGGGCGGTCCCGAGGTGCCGTTCAGCTACGCCGCCGCCGTCTTCGAGAACCGGTGGCCGGCCTATATGGCGACACCGCCGCCGGTGCCGGACGATCCACGCATCGCGCCGTCTCTCGGCCGCTGCGAGGTCGTCCTCTACACAGAGGCGCACACGGGCTCGCTGGCTACCCTCGACCCGGAGTCGCTGGCCCGCGTGGTCGCGGTCTGGCGCGACCGATCCGAGGAGCTGTGGGCCCACCAGGATCATCGCTACGTCATGGTCTTCGAGAACCGCGGCGAGGTCGTGGGCGCGACGATCTCGCATCCGCACGGTCAGATCTACGCCTTCGATCGCCTGCCGCCGTTCGTGGCGGCCCGCGTCGCGGTCCTCGACCGTCATCGGACCCAGGTCGGGACGTGCCTGACCTGCGAGGTCGATGCCGCCGACGACG
>JBKJXL010000131.1:0-18807 GCA_046716225.1 Candidatus Limnocylindrales bacterium
CGGACAACAGGGTCGTGACCCAGTAGCCGCGGTTGAGCATGTTCATCGGGTCCTCGTCTTCCTTGCCGCGGACGAAGAAGATCGCCACGATGGTCGCCAGCAGGCCGAAGGCCCGGACGACGAGCGGGAAGAAGATCCAGGCTTCCGGGTTCGGCCAACCGGCCGCGACCGCTATGGCGTAGACGGCAACGCCCAGGATCATCGCGCCGATGTTCTCGGCGGCCGTGGACTCGAACAGGTCGGCGCCACGGCCCGCGCAGTCGCCGACGTTGTCGCCGACGAGGTCCGCGACGACGCCCGCATTGCGGGGATCGTCCTCGGGGATGCCCTTCTCGACCTTGCCGACGAGGTCCGAGCCGACGTCGGCGGCCTTGGTGTAGATGCCACCGCCGAGCTGGGCGAACAGCGCGACGAACGACGCACCGAAACCGAAGCCGACGATGAGGAACGGGGCCTCGGCGACCGTGACCTCACCGACGAATGTCGAGTAGAACATGAAGATGCCCCACACCCCGAGCAGGGACAGGGCGACGACCAGGAAGCCCGAGACGGCCCCGCCGCGCATCGCGACCTGGACCGCTTCGACAAGACTGCGCCGGGCGGCCGAGGCCGTCCGCACGTTGGCCTTGACGCTGATGAACATGCCGATGATCCCCGACGCCATCGAGCACGCCGCGCCGACGATGAAGGCGAAGCCGGTCATGATCCCGATCGGTGCCCCGGCCAATGACGGCACATCCGCAACCTCAGGGGTCTCGATCAGGGTGATGAGGATCGCGACGAGGACGGACGCCACCAGGGCGAGGATCCCGATGGTCGTGTACTGGCGACGGATGAACGCCACCGCACCCTCGTAGATCGTGCCCGCGACGGCGACCATCTCGGGCGTGCCGGTGTCGCGCGCCAGGACGTCGCGGGCCAGGTAGATCGCAAAGAGGATGGCGATGATGCCCGCAGGCAGGATGATCAGCTGAAGTGAACTGGCATCCATCTGGTCTGTGGAGTCCTCCGTATCATGCGGTTCGCCCGACGGTCCGGCCAGCGCGACACGCACGACGCACGGGAAACGGGCCTGGGGGCTTGGGTTGGCAGGTCCCGTGCGGTATCCACCGAGGGCTGGGACCTTGCAGCTGAGCGCGGAGTGTAACAAGGCGCGAAAGAGCGGGTCAATCGCAGAGGGCGCGCGAGATATGCAGCCGGCCGGGCGGTCCGGGGCGGCCCCCGGACCCAGCACCTATACTCCCGCCTTGTGACCAAACGACCCGCCGTCGGCTGTCTCCTGGAGATCGCCGAGACCCTCGTCCTGACCCTCGTCATCTTCTTCGTCATCCAGAACTTCGTCGCCCAGCCCTACAAGGTCCAGCAGCGATCGATGGAGCGGACACTGGAACCCGAGCAGTACGTCCTCGTCGACAAGGTGACCCCGCGCGTGGACCCGTTCGACCGCGGCGACATCGTGGTGTTCAACCCGCCGACGTCCTGGGCCCAGGCCGACGGGACACCCTTTATCAAGCGCGTGATCGGGGAGGGCGGTGACACGATCAAGATCCAGGACGGCAAGGTCCTCGTGAACGGCACGGTCATCACCGAGGACTATGTGTATTCGGACGTGCCGGGTGGACCGCCGCAGGAGACGTTCGCGGCGCCGGACCAAGCCAGCTGGGTCATCCCGGAGGGCGAACTCTTCCTCATGGGCGATCATCGCTCCGACTCTGCGGATTCGCGAGTCTTCGGACCGGTCGAGATAGGACAGGTCATCGGACGTGCGTGGCTTCGCTACTGGCCGATCGACACCTTCGGGGTCCTGCCGACGCCCACCTACCCGGAGCTCGAACCCGCCACGCCATGAACCCAGCGCTCGCAGCCATCGCCATCGCGATCCTGGCTGGGGCCGTCGGCGCCGTGTTCGTCCGGGATACCCGGATCGCCGTCCTGTCGTTGGCCGTGGTCCTGTCGATCGCGCCGTTCCTCGCCGACCCCATCGCGCCCGCAGGCGGCCTGGTCGCGCGGGTCCTCGGCGCGGTCCTCGCCACCTACCTGATGTGGATCGCGGTCCGCGACGGCGCGTTCCAGACCGGGGGATCCCGGTTGGGCTGGCCGGCAGACGCCCTCACCGTAGCCGCCGCGGGGATCGTCGGGTTCGCCTCGCACGGTCTGGGCGCCCCGACCATCGGACCGGCCATCGCTTCGGCCGTCGGCTTCGGGCTGGCCGCCGCCTCGATCGCGCCGATCCTGACCGGTCGGGACGTCATCCGCGTCGGTATCGGACTCACGCTGCTGCTGCAGGGATCGCTCCTCGTCCGCGTCGGCCTGGGCGGCACCCCGAACACGATGGAATCGCTCATCACCGCCGGGACGGTCGCGGTCCTCGGTGGCGCGGTCGCCATCCTGGCGATGGCCGCACGATCGGATGGCGGTGTCGGCTTC
This sequence comes from Candidatus Limnocylindrales bacterium, assembly GCA_046716225.1. Taxonomy (GTDB): domain Bacteria; phylum Chloroflexota; class Limnocylindria; order Limnocylindrales; family CSP1-4; genus SPCO01. The sequence goes on from JBKJXL010000131.1 coordinate 2,428, forward strand.
GCGTTGGCCGAGGAGCTGCCACCTCGGCGCCGCCGCCAGACCGACCTGCGTCCCGACCCGCGTCCGGCCACACACCCGGAGGACGGCGGGTGAGCCTGTTCGCCTTCCTCGTCGTGGCGTTCGTTGGGACCGGCCTCGCCCTGCTTGCTCGTCCGTGGCCGCGGATCGCCTCGACGGTCGGCCTGCTGGGACTCACCGCGGCGCTCATCGCCGGGGTGGCGCTCGATCCCGCCGCCCGACTGGACATCGGCGGGACCGTGCTGGTGGCTTCGGCCTACCTTCGGCTGTTCCTCATCCTCGGTGCCTTCACCGGGCTGCTCCTGTCGCTCATCGGGCTCGCCGGCGGCATGCGTCGCGACGGACCGGCCGTGACCCTCGGGACGCTGGGTGCCGCGGCGCTGGCGCTGTCCATGGCCGACCCGCGCGTGGCGGTCCTGGCCATCACGGCCGGGGGAATGCTCGGCGTGCTGTTGACGATCGTGCCCATCGGGGCGCGGGTGGGCGCCGGCGTCGGGCTGCGTGACCTGCGCGCCGTCGTCGTCGCGGGCGCCATGGCGGTGGCCGCGACCGCCTGGATCGGACGGGACCTGCAGGACCTGGTCGCCCAGCCCGTGGTCTTCGGGCTCGCCTACCTTGCGTTCGCCCTCGCCGTGGCGATCCGCTTCGGCGCCATCCCGTTCCACATCGTCGTGGCGCGGTTGACCGATGCCGTACCCGAGACCGGTTTGCCCGTCCTCATCGCACTTGGCCCGGCATCGCTCGCGATCGTCGGTCTTGCCTGGGTGGACGCGTCGATCGCGCCGCTGCCCGTGGACGTCGGGGTCGAGCGGGCGATCGTCGTCGCGGTCGCCGTGGCATCGATCGTCCTCGCAACCTTCGCCGCCTGGATCCAGGACGACCTGGAGCACGTCGTCGGCTACTCCATCGTGGGCGACGCAGGCGTGGTGATGCTGGCGTTCGCCGCCTTGGACCCAGCCGCCTGGACACCCGGTCGAACGTGGATCCTGGCGTTCGTCGTGACGCGCAGCGCCTTCGCCGGGTGGGCGGCGGTGGTTCGCCACTCGTTCGGGACGAGCCGATTGCCCGACCTGCGCGGCTGGGCCATCCGCTCCCCGTTGCTGGCCGTCGGCCTCGCGGTCATCATCGTGGCGTCCATCGGGCTGCCGGCGTTCGCCGCGTTCCAGGCCCGCTCGGACCTGGTGGGTCTCGCGCTGGACGGCCCACTCGAGGCGTTCGTGCTGGTCGCGACGGTCGCGCCGATCCTCTACTACCTGCGCGTCCTCGGGATCGGCGGCCGCCGGCTCGACGTCCAGTCGGCACCAGCCGTGGAATGGCGGCCGCGCTGGACCGCGCTGGACCTGACCGATGCCCGCGGGTCGGTGGCGAGGCTGTACGAAGCGAACCGGATCCTGGGCGTGACGTCGTTTGCCCTGGTCCTGGCGCTCGCCGCGCTCCTGACCTCGATCGGGGCGTTCGGTGGACCGGAGGCGGCCGCCGGCCTGCCGCCCGCAGATGCGATCCCGGGCGAGGTGGGGCCCTGACCGAACGGGCTACTCGGCGGGCGGGAGCACCCAGCGGTCCACGGATCGCTCGTAGCTCAGCAATTCGTGAGCCTCGAACCACAGGCCCAACTCGACCTCGGCGGCCTCGGGTCCGTCGGAAGCGTGGACGATGTTCTGAGCGGTCTCGAGGGCGAAGTCGCCACGGATGGTGCCGGGTGCCGCCTCGTGCGGGCGGGTCGCGCCGTTGATGGCCCGGACCACGGCGATGGCGTTGGGTCCTTCGAGCGCAAGCGCCACCAGCGGGGACGAGGTGATGAAGTCCACCAGGCTGCCGAAGAACGGCCGTTGCGAGTGGGCCGCGTAGTGGCGCTCCGCCAGGTCGCGTGAGGTGTGGACCAGCTTGAGTCCGATGACCTTGAGACCGCGCTCCTCGTAGCGCGCCAGGACCCGCCCGATGAGCTGACGCTGGACGCCGTCGGGCTTGACGAGGACGAGGGTACGTTCCGAGGCTGGCATGGCGACCTACTGCGGGGGTTGTTCGGTGGGGCCGTATGGTACCGCGGCGTCCGCGTCGGGCGAGGCGGGAATGTCCGAAGGCGTCGACTCGGACGGGTCGGGTGCTGTGGCGACCACGGCGTAGAGGTCGGCCGCTTCGGCCTCGTGCCCGGTCGCACGCAGCGCGTCCCCGCGCACCAGCAGAAGTGCCGGCGCGTCAGCGTCGATGGTCGAATCGAGGATGGTCGGCGCGAGGTGCGGTCCGATCCGCAGCGCGACCCCGAGCAGGGTCGCCGCCCGATCCTGGTCGCCCGCTGCCAGCGCACGTAGCCCGGCGTCGAGCAGCGCGGCCGGCTGAGCCGCAGGTCGACCGACGGGTGCCGCCGGGTCGGCCTCGCCATCCCACAGGCCAGGCGCGGACGTGTCCGGCGCGACGGCGGCGACGGCCGCTGCCGTGCCGGGGGTCGATCCCGGATCCGAACGTCGGCGCTCCGCCTGGCGACGGTCCTCCACGATCTCGCCAGGGGCGGCAGCTGCGCCGGCGGCGTCGCTCCCCTCCTCGCCGAACAGCGTCGCGGCCGTCGGCGCCGGTTCGGCTGGATCGGCTGGCCAGACGGACGATCGCGGCATCCCGGCGAACAGCGCATCGAGGGTACCGCCGGCCGCCGACATCGCCCGCGTCGCGAGCCGCCGTGCCTCGCCAGGCCGACCCAGCGCGAAGGCCGACTCCGCGGCGATGATCATCGCGACGGGTGCGGCTACACCGCGGTCCAGCGCCGTCGTGGCCGCGTCACCGGCGCTCGCCAGATCCCCGGTCCGCCAGCGGACGTCGGCGAGGTCGACGAGCGCGTCGTCGTCGAGCGCACCCCGACCGGCCAGCGTCTCGAACTCCGCCCGAGCGAGCGCAAGTGACCCGGTCCGAAGGTGGAGGCGCGCGAGGGTCAGATCCGTCGACCGCGGCTCGGGCGCAGGTGCCGGTGGAACGGCCGCCTGGTCGGTCACGCGGGCAGCCGCAGGCGCGCCTCGAGGCCGCGCAGGTGGCGGGCCGGTGCCACCGCGGCGAGACGCAGGACGTCGTCGTGGAACAGGGACTGGGCAAGGCGCTGGATCGAGGCGGCTTCGACCGCCGCCACGGCGGCAAGGGCCTCGTCGAGATCCAGGACGCGGTCGTGCAGGGCTTCCTGCCCGCCGATCCACGAGGCGACGTGGCGAGTGTCGTCCATCCGCAGCTCCATGCCGCCGGCCAGGTACCGTTTGGCCTTCTCCAGCTCCGCCTCCGGCACCAGTTCGTCGCGCAACCGGGCGAGCTCGGCCAGGATCGCTTCGAGGGCGAGCCCGAGTTCGGCCGGGTCCACGCCGGCCGACACCTCGAGCGCGCCGGCATCGGCATAGTCGACCAGCCCGGACGACACATCGTAGGCCAGACCGCGTGCCTCGCGGACGCTCAGAAACAGCCGGCTGCTCATCCCGTCGCCGAGGACCGCATTGAGCACCGCCAGGGTCCACGAATCCGGATGGTCTCGGTGCAGGGCCGGCACCCCGATGGTCAGTTGGGCCTGGCTCGTCTGTCGCTTGCCAAGCCGCGAGCGCGGACCGGCGGGCAGCGCGGGCGCCGGTGCGAAGGTCGGAAGTGGACCGTTGCCCGTGCCGAACGACGCAGCGGCCAGTTCGACCAGTTCGTCGTGAGCCAGGTCGCCCGCCACTGCGATGACCGTGTTGGCCGGACGGTACGTCGTCCGCCAGAAATCGCGGATCGTGGCCGTGGGCAGTGCGCGGATGCCGGCCTCGTCTCCGCAGATCTCGCGACCCAGCGGCCCGTCGCCGAACATCGCGCCCTGGAACAGGATCTGGCAGTACTCGGCCGGGTCGTCCAGGTAGGAGCGGATCTCCTCGATGATGATCGTGCGCTCATTATCGATGTCGTGGTCGGACAGCACCGGACGGACGATCAGTTCCCCGACGACATCCATCGCCCGGACCGCCTCACGGCGCGGGACCCGGACCCAGTAGACCGTGGATTCCCGATCCGTCGCGGCGTTGAACGAACCGCCCACCCCTTCGATCGCTTCGCTGATCGCGCGGGTCGACGGATACGCCGTCGTTCCCTTGAAGGTGATGTGCTCCATGAAGTGCGCGACGCCCGCCTCGGCGTCCGTTTCCAGGCGCGATCCGGCCAGGACATAGGCCGCGATGGAGACGGACCGTGCCCCGGGCATCCGGGCGCTGATGACACGCGGCCCGGCGGGCAGCCTGGTTCGTTCGAACACGCGGGGATGGTAGCCCATCGCGACCGAACGACCGACCGACCGAGACGCCCGTGGGCTATCCTTCGCCAAGCGACTGCACGGACCGGGACCCGGGTGGTCGGCATCGCCGAGGCGCGCCTGGGAGGGCGCGGATGCCGCTCGTTCGAGGGACGCCTTCGAACACCACTGTGAGGAGAACACGCATGACCGCCACTCGTCTCAGGTCGCTGTCGCTGCTTGCGGCGGGCGTCATCTTGTTCGGAGCCTGTAGTGGCTCCGGTTCGAGCAGTGCCGCTCCAAGCGGGGCCAGCGCGGACTGCGCCGGCGCAGGCACGAGCGGAGCTGCCGGCGCCCCGGAGATCCCGGATGTCGTCGAGGGCAAGTTCAACGTGGCGATGGTCCTGATCGGACCACACGACGACGGCGGCTGGAGCCAGGCCCACTACGAGGGCCTCCAGTACGTCTGCGAGAACGTTCCCGATGCGCACACCGCCTACATCGAGCTGGTGCCGGAAGGCGCCGACTCCGAGCAGGTCTTCCGCAGTCTGTCGCGCAAGGGCTTCGACTTCATCATCGGCACGTCGTTCGGCTACATGGATCCGATGGCCGCGGTCGCCGAGGAATTCCCGGACATCACGTACCTCCATCTGACCGGGTACAAGTCCAACTTCAAGAACTTCGGGAACTTCTTCGGGGCGATGGAGGACTTCAAGTACCTGGCTGGCATGCTGGCCGGGTCGCGCGCGGTCAAGGACGGCAACGAGAAGATCGGCTACATGGCCACCTTCCCGATCCCGGAGGAGCTGCGCCTCGGCAACGCGATCATGCGCGGCGTCAAGGTCACCTGTCCGGACTGCACGATGGACATCCGGTTCATCAACACCTGGCACGACCCGCAGCTGGAGCGTGATGCGGCCGCCTCGCTCTTCGACGCGGGCGCCCAGGTCGTGTTCACGGGAGCGGATACCCCGGCTGTCGCCGACGTCGCGCAGGAAAAGGGCAAGTGGGCCGTCACCTACGACCACCCGTCCTCCTGCAAGGTGGAGCGGTGCCTGACCGCACCGTACTGGATCTGGGGTCCGGAATACGCGCGGATCGCGGAGTCGGTCAAGGCCAAGACCTACGAGGCCGGCTACGAATACTTCGACGCCGACTCGAAGGCGATGGGCCTATACGGGTTCATGGACGGCGAGACGCTGCCCTCGGGCGTCGCGGACCTGCCCGAGGCCGACGTCACCGCGGTGAAGGATCTCCTGGCCAAGATGCTCGCCGGCGAGTTCGACCGGTTCGACGTCTTCGCGGGTCCCATCGTCGACAACACCGGCAAGGAGCTGCTGGCCGCCGGCAGCAAGCTCGAGCAGTCGGATCTGGACCAGTTCCCACCCGGCGCCCCGGGCTCCGAGTGCAAGACCTGCATGTACTGGTGGAACGAGGGCATCACGACCGAGTTGCCGCCGCTCTCGAACTAGCCCGACCCCGAGGCCCACGGCCGCCCGTCGTGGGCCTCTCCTACCCCTGCACGGGACCGATCGAATGACGTCTCCCGCGCCCGAGTCATCGATTGCGCCAGCCGTTGCGGCGCAGGTGCCCGCGCTCGAAGCGCGGGGCATCGTCAAGGCATTTCCCGGCATCGTCGCCAACGACGACGTCGACTTCGACGTTCGGACCGGCGAGATCCATGCCCTGCTCGGCGAGAACGGCGCGGGCAAGAGCACCCTGATGAACATCCTGTCCGGGATGTATCGGCCCGACGCCGGTCAGATCCGTCTGGACGGTGCACCGGTCACCTTCGGGTCGCCACGCGAGGCGATCTCGGCGGGCATCGGGATGGTCCACCAGCACTTCGCGCTGGTGCCGTCGCAGACCGTCACCGAGAACGTCCTCCTGGGGATGCGCACGCCGCGCTTCCTGTTGCGCCCGAAGCGCTCCGAGGACGAGATCGCTGCGTTGGCTGTGCGGTTCGGGCTGCGGGTCGACCCACGGGCCAAGATCTGGCAACTGTCGGTCGGCGAACAGCAGCGCGTCGAGATCCTGAAGATGCTGTACCGCGGCGCTCGGATCCTCATCCTCGATGAGCCAACGGCCGTCCTGGCCCCACAGGAGGTGGACGACCTCATCCGGACGCTGCGGACCATGACCGACGCGGGCCGCAGTATCGTATTCATCAGCCACAAGTTGGCGGAAGTCCTGGCCGTCGCGGATCGGATCACGGTCATGCGGCGTGGCAAGGTAACGGCCGCCGGGATCCCGGCGGCCGGCACGACCAAGGCGGACCTCGCCAGCCTGATGGTCGGCCGTGAGGTCCTCGAGCTGCTGGAGCGCACGCCTTTCCAGCCCGGGCCGGTCGTCCTGTCGGTCAAGGGCGTCTACGCCGAGAGCGACCGAGGCCTTCCGGCGCTCAAGGACGCGACGCTGGACGTCCGGGCTGGCGAGATCGTCGGCATCGCGGCGGTGGCCGGGAACGGCCAGACCGAACTTGCCCAGGTCATCACCGGGATGCGAGCGACCACCAAGGGCAGCGTGACGATCGGCGATGTCGAGGTGGCGAATCGGTCGGCCGGCTACGCCATCCGCCAGGGCGTCGCCCATGTCCCGGAAGACCGGACCGGCGTCGGCAGCTCGCCCAACCTGTCCATCACCGACAACCTGATCATGAAGCGCTACAAGAGTCCGCCCGTGGCCCGTGGCTGGTTCCTGGACGACACCGCCGCCCGGACCATCGCGGAGGACCTGCGCACCTCGTTCGGCATCGCCTCACCGTCGGTCGATACGCAGGCGCGTCTGCTGTCGGGCGGCAATCTCCAGCGCCTCATCCTGGCCCGTGAGATCGATGCCGGCCCGAAGGTCATGGTCGCCGCGCAGCCGACCCGCGGTCTCGATGTCGGGGCGATCGAGGCGGTCCATCGGATCCTCCTCCAACGGCGCGCCGAGGGAACGGCCATCCTGCTGATCAGCGAGGACCTCGACGAGATCCTGGCACTGGCGGATCGGGTCGACGTCATGTACGAGGGCTGGATCGCCGGGTCGTTCGACACCGCAACGGCCGACATCCACAAGATCAGCCTGCTCATGACGGGTGGCGGATGAACCTCCGTCTTGAACCCCGGGTCGATATCCCGCGCTGGTTCTCGCCACTGATGACCCTGGCCGCCGTCGGGCTTGCACTCGTCATCAGCGGGATCGTTCTGTGGTTCGTTGGCGGCGACCCGATCCGCGCGTTCGTGCACATCGCGGAGGTGGCGTTCGGCAGTGTCGGCGCGCTTTCGGACACATTGGTCAAAGCGACGCCCCTGATCCTGACCGGCCTGGCCTGTTCGCTCGCGTTCCGGATGCGGCTGTGGAACATCGGCGCCGAGGGTCAGTTCCTGCTGGGTGCCTGGGGCGCCAGCGCCGTCGTGCTCTTCCCGATCCTGCCATCCGGCACACCGGCGATCGTGTTGATCCCGGTGATGATGGTGGGCGGGGCGATCGCCGGCGGCGCGTGGGGCTTCATCCCGGGGATTCTACGGGCTCGCCTTGGCGTGAACGAGATCATCACCAGCCTGATGCTCAACTACGTCGCGCTGTCGTGGATCCAGTACTGGGTCTTCGGCCCATGGAGCGAAGGCGGCTTCCAGCAGACCCATCCCTTCCCGCCCGAGGCGTGGCTGCCCCGCCTCACGGACTTCGCCGAGCAGTTCCCCATCCTCGGAGGCCTGACCGTCCACCTCGGGCTCACCTTCGGGATCGTCCTGGCGGCGATCATGTGGGTCGTCCTGGAGCGAACCCGCTGGGGCTACGAGATCAAGCTCATCGGCGACAACCCACGAGCGGCGCGCTACGCGGGGATCGACATCGCCCAGAAGATCCTCATCGTCTTCGTCATCAGCGGCGCCCTGGCCGGCCTTGGCGGGATGAGCGAGGTGACGGGGGTCGTGCACCGGCTGCAGGACCGCATCTCCCCCGGCTACGGCTTCACGGCGATCATCATCGCGTACCTCGCGAGGTTCGGGCCGTTCCGGGTGATCGTCGCCTCGATCCTGTTCGGCGGCCTGATCCTCGCCGGTCGCGAGATCCAGCCGTCCGGCGTGCCGGCGATGGTCCAGGGCATCGTGCTCTTTTGCCTGATCGGCGCCGACGTCCTCGTCCGCTACCGTGTCCGCTTCGAGCGGCGACTCGTGACGACCTGATGGACTGGACGACCATCCTCGCTGCCGGGGTCACAAGCGGGACGATCATCCTGTTCGCGGCGATCGGCGAGATCTTCGCTGAACGCTCCGGCGTCCTGAACCTGGGCGTCGAGGGCATGATGCTGATCGGGGCTGTGGCCGGATTCGCCGTGGCCGCGTCCACCGGCAACCCTTGGCTGGGCGTGGTGGCGGCGATGCTCGCTGGCGGGGCGCTCAGCGTGCTCCACGGCGTCATGACGATCCACCTGCGGGCGGACCAGGTCGTGTCCGGACTCGCGTTGACGTTCCTGGGAACCGGCCTCGCGCGCGTCCTCGGGGAGGGCCTGTCGTCCACGGGGTCCATCGCGTTGTTGCCCGTCTGGACGATCCCAGTGCTGTCCGACATCCCGCTCGTCGGGCCGGTCTTCTTCACCAGGCAGAGCGTGCTGGCCTACGTCGCGTACCTGCTGGTTCCCACCGCCTGGTTGTGGATCAATCGGACCCGGCCCGGGCTGCACCTGCGGGCCGTCGGCGAGTATCCGGCAGCCGCCGACGCGCAGGGCATCGGCGTCTACTCGACGCGCTACGTGTACGTGTTCGTGGGCGGGCTGCTGGCCGGGCTCGCCGGCGCCGCGATCACCCTGGCCGTGTCACCAGGCTGGTTCGGCGATCAGACGGTGAACGGCAAAGGCTGGATCGCCATCGGCCTCGTGATCTTCGCCCAGTGGAGTCCGCTCCGGGCCGCGTTCGGGGCCGTCCTGTTCGGGGCGATCTTCCGCCTGATCCTGGACATCCAAGGCCTCGACATGCTGCTGTGGTTCGACAACCCGTTCCAGGCCGGCCGATCCGCGACATTTTTCCTTGGGATGCTGCCGTACCTGATGGTCATCTTCGTGGTGGTGCTGGGCTCGCGCGACGCCGCCCGAAAGCGACTCGGTGCGCCCGCCGCCCTTGGCCGACCGTATGTCCGGGGCGAGCGGGGCGCCTGACCGGACATGCTGGGAACCGCCCGGGGCTAGTCCTCTTCGCGCGCCTCCATGCCAAGCAGCTCCATCTGCACGAAATCGCTCGTGTCGAAGGCGAGCTGTCGGGGCGCGAACGGCGAATGATCCTCCCCCGCCGGACCGATCGGGGCGAACTCCACGATCACCCGCTCGTCGCCCTGGACGAGCGCGTAGACCAGGAGCTGGTCCGGCCGCGTCTCGAATTCGAGATGCTCGAACGAATCGATGTTCAGGGTGATCGCCAGGGGCGTGAAGTAGGTCGAGATGTCGTCGGCGTCCACGACGATCCGCTCCACCCAGCCGGTGCCGTGCGAGACCACCTCGCGACCGCGCAGGTAGCGGTACGTCACAGTCTGTTTGAGCAGCGGTCGAAGCAGATGGAGCATGTCGGAACGGCTCGAGACGACGCCCTGGTTCACGAAGAACTTCGCCGCGGGGGTCGACATCGGGGTCTCCTGGGACGGACCGGGCCGGACGCGTCGGATGGTACCGCACGGCACGCTCGGATGCGACGGGTATCATCGCGCCCATGCTCCTCGCCCTCGACATCGGCAACACGAACCTCACGACCGGATCGTTCCGGTCGGGTGCGTTGGTCGCCTCGCGCCGGGCCGCCACGAACATGCGTGCGTCGGCGGACGAGCTGGAGCTGCTGATCGACGGGCTGCTGGGCCTCGATGACACCAGCCTTTTGGACGTCAGCACGATCTCGCTCGCGAGTGTGGTTCCCGCGATGACGGCGGCCGTGGAGACCGTGGCCGCGAGGCGGGGGCAACCATTGCTCGTGGCCGGGCACGGGACGGTGCCTCTCGCCGTCCGAACGGAGCGACCTGCCGACATCGGCGCGGATCGACTGGTCAACGCGCTGGCCGCCCAGCGCCTGTACGGGACGCCCGCGGTGGTCGTGGACTTCGGCACCGCGACCACATTCGATTGCGTCGCGATCGACGGCGCGTATGTCGGTGGAGCGATCGCGCCAGGCCTTGAGCTGGGCCTCGAGGCGCTCGCGGCACGGACCGCCAAGCTGCCGCGGATCGAGCTTCGGACGCCGGATCGGGCCATCGGACGCGACACCGTCAGCGCGATGCAGTCGGGCACGATCTTCGGCTACCAGTCGCTGGCGAGCGGCCTGCTGGAGCGGATCCGGCGCGAACTCGCCGACAGCAGCGATCTCGCCCCGTCGAAGGTCCTTGCGATCCTGACCGGGGGCCTGTCCCGCGCACCGTGGGCACAGGCCATCGCAGGCGTGGATCACATCGATCCGGACCTCACCCTGAAGGGCCTTGCCATCCTGCACGCCGAAGTGGCCGGCGGCGAGCCGCTGGAGCTGGGCCTGTCGTGAGCGGCAGCCGACTGGCGGGCCGACTGATCGGCGTCGGCGTGACCGGTTCGATCGCGGCCTACAAGGCCGTGGAACTGGTGCGAGCCCTGCGGGCGGAAGGCGCCGACGTCGCGGTCATGCTGACGCCATCCGCGGGCAGGTTCGTGGGTCCGCTCACGTTCGCCGCCCTGTCCCGGCACCCGATCGAGACGGACCTCCTGGACCTGCTGCCGGATGGCCGGATCGGGCACATCGTAGTGGCGGACACGGCCGACGCGATCGTCGTGGCTCCGGCGACGGCGCACTGGCTGGGCGCGATGGCCAACGGCCTCGCGGGTGACGTCGTCACGGCGACCTGCCTGGCCTCGTCGGCGCCGGTCGTGGTCGCGCCGGCGATGGACGGCGACATGTGGAGCCACCCCGCGACGCGCGCCAACGTCGCGCGGCTCGGCGACGCCTTCGGCTACCGAATCGTGGCGCCCGACGACGGCCCGCTGGCCTCCGGCCAGTCCGGGGTGGGCCGCCTCGCCAGGATCGAGGTCATCGTCGAGACGGTGGTCGCCGTCGTCACCGATCGCCCGATCCGGGCCGCCGATCCGGCCGAGCGCCCGCCGCTGGTCGCTCCGGCTCGCGATGCCGACCTGGAAGGCCGACACATCGTGGTCACGGCCGGTGGCACCCGCGAGGCGATCGACCCGGTCCGGTTCATCGGCAATCGCTCGACGGGTCGCATGGGCGTGGCGCTCGTCGCGGCCGCGCTGGACCGTGGGGCGCGGGTCACGCTGATCATGGCGGCGATGGACATCGAACCGCCTCCCGGCGCGACCGTCGTCCGCGTCGAGTCGACGGCGGATCTGCGCGCCGCCCTGCTGCGGCTGACCCACGATGCCGCCGGCGCGGCGGGCTTCGATGCCCTGGTCATGGCCGCGGCGGTCGCTGACTTCCGCCCGATGAGTGTCGTCGACCGCAAGCTGGAGCGCGGGGCCGGGATGACCCTGTCCCTGGAACCCACACCGGACCTGCTCGCGGAGGTGGGCCGGATCGTCCACGGCCTCGACAGCGAGGGCGGCGCCACGCGCGAACCCATCGCCCCACGCCCCGTCCTCGTCGGATTCGCCGCGGAGACCGGCTCCCTGGACCGCGCCGCTGCGAAACTCCAGCGCAAGGGCGTCGACCTGCTCGTGGCGAACGATGTCGCCGAGGCGGGATCCGGCTTCGGAACGGAGACGAACCGGGTGGAGATCCTGGACGCGGCAGGCGGCCGAGACGCGCTGCCGCTGCTCCCGAAGCGCGACGTCGCAGATCGCATCCTGGACCGGGTGGCCGCCGCGCTGGACGCGCGCGACGTCGCGGGGCAGACTGCGGGCAGACCATCCCCTAGCCTGGAGCCGGCATGAGCGCCACCGCGGACACGCCCCGTCGCCTGACCGTCGTCGACATCGCCAAGCGGTACGCCGACGGCGAACGACTGCCGATGCTCACGGCCTACGACCACCCGACCGCCCGGATCCTCGATGCCGCCGGCATCCCGCTCCTGCTAGTGGGCGACTCGGTCGGCCAGGTCATGCTCGGCTACGAGACGACCGTCCGCGTGACCATGGCCGAGATGGTCCATCACACCAAGGCCGTCGTCCGCGGCTCGTCGCGCGCCCTCGTCATCGCCGATATGCCGTTCCTGTCGTACGCGACGCAAGACGAGGCGATCGAGAACGCCGGGATCTTCCTGCGCGATGCCGGCGCCCAGGCGGTCAAGGTCGAAGGCGGCGTCCGCAGTGCCCGCACGATCGAGACACTCGTCCGCGCCGGCGTCCCGGTCATGGGCCACATCGGGCTCACTCCCCAGGCGATCAACACGATCGGCAAGGTCAGGGTCCAGGGCAAGAACCGCGAGCAGGCACGCGCGCTCATCGCCGACGCCCAGGCCGTCCAGGAGGCCGGTGCCTTTGCGATGGTCATCGAGCTCGTCCCGGCTCAGCTCGCGACCGCCATCACCGAGCGACTGCACATCCCGACCATCGGGATCGGTGCCGGCCCCGGCTGCAGCGGCCAGGTCCAGGTCATCACGGACCTCATCGGCCTCGGCGACTTCATCCCGCGCCATGCGCGACCCTACGCACAGGTGGGTCGGGCGATCATGGACGCCGCCGTGGCGTATGCCGCGGATGTCGAGGCGGGCTCGTTCCCGGGTGACGCGGAGTCCACCCAGATGGATGAGGCCATCCTTGACGAGGTCCTGGGTCGCGGGATGCCGGATCGGGCGAGCGGCACGATCCCGATCGGCGGGATCCCGCTGGATCGCGACCTCTAGGGCTCCGTCCGAATCAGACCTTGACCCGCATCCTGCGAACCCGCGCCGAGCTTCGGGACGCCCTTGCGTCGGCACCACGACCCGTGGGGCTGGTCCCGACGATGGGCTGGCTGCACGACGGGCATCGCGCGCTCATCGCCCAGGCGCGGGCCGCCGACACCACCACCGTCGTCTCGATCTTCGTGAATCCGCGCCAGTTCAACGTCGACGCGGCCTTCTCGCAGTACCCGCGCAACGAGGCGGGGGACCTGGCGATCTGCGAGGCCGAGGGCGTGGATCTCGTGTTCGCCCCAGGGGTCGAGGAGATCTACCCGCCGGGCTTCGACACGACGGTGTCCGTTGGGGCGATCGCCGGGCCTCTCGAGGGCGCCGCGCGACCGGGCCATTTCGATGGCGTCGCGACCGTCGTGGCGATCCTGTTCGGGCTGGTCGGCGCGGACCACGCGTACTTCGGCCAGAAGGACGCGCAGCAGGCCATGGTCATCCGCCAGATGGCGCGCGACCTGGCGATCGACACGACCGTCATCGCCTGCCCCACGATCCGCGAACCCGACGGCCTCGCGATTTCGTCGCGCAACGTCCACCTGTCCCCGGCCGAACGCGCCGCCGCACCCGTCCTCCGCCGGGCGCTCGTCGCCGCCCGCGAGCGATGGGAGGCAGGCGAATGGGACGCCGAGATCCTGCGGACGACGATGCGCGACACGATCGCCGCGGAGCCGCTCGCCCAGGTCGACTACGTCTCGTGCGCGGACGGCTCCACCCTCAGCGAACTCGATCGCGTGGACGGCCCGGCGCTCCTCTCGCTCGCGGTCCGCTTCGGGGCGACTCGCCTGATCGACAACGAACCGCTGCTGACCGCCGTCACGTCGGCGAGCTGACCTCCGTCGCGACCGCGAGCAGCCGGTCGATGAACAGGTACTCCCAGACGAGCGCCTTGATCTCGGCAATCTTGCCCAGGTCCGCCGGATGGGTCTTGACCAGCAGGTCGTGGATCGCCGAGGCCACGACATAGGTGTCCTGCGGGACCAGCGTCGCGAACAGGTCCGCGCGCCGGATCGCATCCACGGTGGCATCGCTCGGCGGATAGCCGCCCGTCAGCACGAGCCCAACGGCGTCCCCGCCTGCCTCGCCACCATCGCGGTGCGCCCCGACGATCGCGCCGATGACGTCCGCCCGGTCGCCCGGCACGATGACCAGGCTGCCGGGACCGATGCGTTGGAGCATGTGTTCGGGCTCCATCGCCCCGATCGCCACGCCACCGATCACCCGGTCCAGGTCCGGGCCTGGGTGGAGGGTCTCGCCGGGCACCCCTTCAAGGACCATGGCGAGCGTCGGGTTCGACAGGATGGGCCGATACGGCAGTACGCCCAGCAGGGGGATCCCGTGACGAGCAAGGCCCTGTTCGAGCGTGCGCGCGAGACCGGGTTTGGCGTCGAGGTCCACCTTGTTCACGATCGCGCCCGCGACGCGCACGCCATGGCGTTCGAACAGCGCGGCATTGAGCACGATCTCATCGATCGGGCGGCCGACGCCACCCTCGGACACGATGACCGCCGGCGCGCCCAGCATCGCCGCGACGAAGGCATTCGAGAGACCGACGACCGCGCCGACGCCGGCATGGCCCGTCCCTTCGATGAGCAGGATGTCGCGGTCGGCGGCGAACGCCCCGTGGGCGGCAAGGATCCGATCGGGCAGATCCTCGACGACGCGGCCTTCGATGTAGGCCTGGGTGAAGCCGCGCGGGATGTGCACCGGGCTCATCCGCGACAGCGGCTCGGTGAGGTCGAACACGCTCTTCATGAGGATGGCGTCCTCGTCTGCCGGGACGCCCTCCTCGATGATCGTCCGCTGGCCGACGGGCTTCATGAATCCGGTCGACAAGCCGCGACGCTCGAAGCCGTCCATGACCCCGAGGCTCACCGTGGTCTTGCCACGGTTCTGGCCGGTCGCGGCGAGGTAGATGTGGCGCATCGGTCCGGCCGCGCGTCGGCGTCAGCCGCGGGTGGCGGTCTTGCGTTCGATCTGGGCGACCGCATCGCGCAGGCGCGCCAGCGTCTCCTCGTCGACGGCTTCGGGCTCCAGGTACGGCCCGAGGCGCTCCATGACGTCCACGATGAGACCCAAAAAGACGCTCGCGTCGGCCACGAAGAACTGCGGCTCGTTGTTGTAGCGGACGAGGGTCAGCCGCCCCTGTAGCACGCGCCGATCGTCCACGTGCGCGACCTGGGTCGCGAAGTTGTGACCCTGGATACCGTCCGGGTTGTTGAGGAAGTTGAGTGCGTTGTCGATCGCCAGGCCGAATCGGGCGCGCCACGCCACCAGTCGTTCGTGGACCTCGGACGGGATGCGGACCTCGGCCACCTCGTCGAAGACCTCGGGCGCGACGGTCAGGAGGCCCACCAGGGTCGTCCCCGCGCGCGGCCCGAGCATCACCTGGAGGCTGCGCTCGAGAGTGAACACCTCGGAATCGAAGCGAGGGCTGGTGATGACATCTGTCAGGAGATCTTCGACGTTGTCAAGGATGCCTGGCTCCGCGACCGCGTTGGCCAGGTGGAGGATCTCCTCCTTGAACAGGAACTTCTCTTCGTGGTCCAGCATGCCCGGGATGGTAGCACCGGGCGTGGAGCCGGCCGGGGTCGCGCTAACGCCAAGGTCGGAGCCAAGCCTGCCAAGCGTCCAGATGCGCGCCGGCTTATGGGTACAGGCCGCGCAGCTCCATGGCATCGGCGACGCGCTTGACGGCCAGCAGGTAGGCGGCGGTCCGCATGTTGCACTGCTCGCGGCGAGCCACGGCGAGGACTTCGGAGAAGGCCTTGACCATGATCTCCTTGAGCTTGGCGTTCACGACGCTCTCGCTCCAGTGGTCGCGATTGAGATCCTGGACCCACTCGAAATAGCTGACCGTGACGCCGCCGGCGTTGCACAGGATGTCCGGGATCATGAACTTGCCGTTCTTGAACATGATCGCATCGGCCTCTGGCGTCGTCGGGCCGTTCGCGGCCTCGGCGATGAGCCGGGCCTTGATGTTGCCCGCGTTGCGCTCGGTGATCTGGTTCTCGAGGGCGGCCGGGATCAGGATCTCGCACTCGACCTCGAGGATCTCGGCGTTGCTGATGTCCGTCGCGCCCGGGAAGCCCTGGACCGTGCCGTGCTCCTGCTTCCAGCCGATGACCTTGCCGATGTCCAGGCCATTCGGTGCATGGATCCCGCCCGTCGAATCGGAGACGGCCACGACCGTGGCGCCCTCGTCGGTGATCAGCCGGGCCGCGATGGACCCGGCGTTGCCGAAGCCCTGGATCGCCACCTTCGACGCGGACAGGTCCATCCCCAGGTGCGCGACCGCCTCGATGACGCAG
>JBKJXL010000132.1:0-6279 GCA_046716225.1 Candidatus Limnocylindrales bacterium
CCCAGTATACCGGGCTCCGGGTCGCCGGTCGGGCGGCGGGGAGGTCCAGGCGGTCGGGTCCGCGGCGGCGGGTGACGAGGGGCGATGGCGCCGGCACACACCGCCAAAAGGCCACCCGGGGAACCGTTAGGCAGACCAGGGAGCGCCGACCCGCGCGTTCAGACTCCCGAAGTTGATCGGTCACGCTCGCGGCGGCACGTTTCTGGGTCGATCGCCGGACCGCGGAGGTCCCGCAGCCGCCTAAGGGTTCCCACCACGGCCGTTTGGCGGGGTTCCGTGGGCCGGGTTCCGTGGACCGAGCCGGGCCGGGCCGGGCCGGCGGTGAGGGCCGCGCGGGAAGGGCCGCGCGGGAACGTGGGCCGGGCGCCCCCAACGAGCCGAACGCCGGACCTCCGCTCCGGGATCAGTCCTTGCCCAGGTCCTTCAGGATCCGGGCCGCCGCCAGCTTGCCCGGCGCACCGATGACGCAGCCGCCCGGATGCGTGCCGGAGCCGCACTGGTAGTAGCCGTTGATCGGTGTGCGGTATTGACTCCAGCCCGGCGCCGGTCGGAAGAAGAACATCTGGGGCGCCAGGAACTCCCCGGCGAAGATGTTGCCCTCGGTCAGCCCGACGGTCCGCTCGATGTCGAGCGGGGTCCGCACCTCGCGCTGGAGGACGAGCTTCCCGAAGCCCGGGAAGAAGGACTCGAGCGTCGCCTGGACGGTATCGCCCAGGCTCTCCTTCTCGGTATCCCAGTCGCTCTCGCGCAATTTGTACGGCGTGTACTGGATGAACGAGCTCATGACGTGCTTGCCGGGGGGCGCCATGTCGGGATCGATCGTCGATTGGATCGCGCAATCGATGTACGGCCGCGAGCTGTACCACCCGTACTTGGCGTCGTCGTACGCGCGCTCGAGGTAGTCCATCGTCGGGCCGATGTTCATGAAGCCGCGGTACTGATCGCCGCGACCCGGCAGGGCCGGGTATTCGGGCAGGCCGTCCAGCGCGAAGTTGACCTTGGACGACGTGCCCTGGAACCGGAACCGGGTGATGTTCTCGACGAGGTCGGCCGGGAGCTCACGCGGGTTGACGAGCTCCAGGAACGTCCGTCGCGGATCGAGGGCGCTGACCACGGTGTCGGCGTGGTACTCGGTGCCATCGGCCAGGGCGACACCTGTCGCGCGGCCGCCCTTCGTGATGACCGTCTCGACGGGTGACTCGAGGATGATCTCCGCCCCGAACGACTGCGCCGCCCGGGCGAGGACCTGGGTGAACCCGCCGTTGCCGCCCTTGTGGAACGCCCACGAGCCGAACTCGCCGTCGTGCTCGCCGAGCGAGTGATAGAGCAGGACGAGACCGGACCCCTGTGATCGGGGACCCACCTTGGACCCGATGATCGAGGACGACGCGAGGTATCCCTTGAGGATGTCCGACTCGAAGTAGTCGTCGAGGAAGTCCGCGGCACTGCCCGTGAGCAGGCGGATGGCGTTGTGCAGGGTCCGTCTGTCCATCTTGCGGATGCGCGACCCCAGCCCGGCCAGCGCCAGGAGCTCTTCCGGATCGTCGCTGAAGATGTCCGGCGGCGCCATGTCCATCAGCGGCTTGATCGCCTGGCAGACCATCTCCATGTCGTGCGCGTACTGGTCGTACGCGTCCGCGTCGTGCTTGCTGTGGCGGGCGATCTCCTTCTGATTCAGCCCGTGATCCTGGGTCATGAACAGGTAGTCGCCGTTCTCCATCGGCGCGAACGTGGACGACATCAGCAGCGGCAGGAAGCCGTGCTTGGTCAGCTCCAGGTCCTGGATGATCTCGGGCCGGATGAGGCTCAGCGCATACGAGAACGTCGTGAAGCTGAATCCCGGGCGCAGCTCCTCGGTGATGGCCGCACCACCCACGAGATGCCGTCGCTCGATGATCAGGGTCTTCAAGCCGGCCTTCGCGAGATAGGCCCCATTGACCAGGCCGTTGTGGCCGCCACCGATGACGATGGCGTCGTACGTGTGGCTCGAGTCGGCTGCCTTCGCCTTCGTCTTGGCGGTCGTCTTCCTGGCTGTGGTCTTGGTCGTCATGTCAGGCCGTCTTTCGGGCTGGGGCGTAGAGCGGGTTGCGCGCCGTCCGCGCCCGCACGTACTCGTACTTGTGGTTCACGTCCACCTCCAGGCGGATCTCGGTCCCAGGCGCCGCCAGCTCCGGTCGAACACGGACCAAGGCAATGTGGCGCTGGAGGATGGGCGAATACATGTAGCTGGTGGCATAGCCCACCTGGGTCATGTCGTCGTCGTAGACGAAGAACTCCTCACCGATGGGCGTGTGGTCCTTGGGGGCCATCAGGCCGGCTTCGTTGTAGATCCGCTCGTAGTCCTTCCAGTCCACCAGCATCCCGGTCAGTCGCCAGCGCGATGTCTTCTCGGCCAGCTCGCGCTCCAGGGCGCGGCGGCCGATGAACGCCCGGTCGTCCGACGCGAGGTCCCGGAACATCCAGCCGAAGCCGAGTTCGATCGGCGTGGAGCGGTCCTCGTCCGTCCAGGCGAAGCGGCTCGACGAGAAGTCGACATCGAGCAGCAGGAGGCCCGCTTCGATGCGCAGCATGTACAGGGCATCCAGGCCGAACGGCAGCACGCCGTAGCCCTGCACGGACTCCCAGACCGCGTCCCAGACCTTGATGGCGTCCGTGCTGTCGACCCACAGCTCGTACCCGAGGTCGCCGCTGTAGCCCGTCCGGGACACCGTCACCGGGGAGCCGGCGACCGTGCCGTGGGCGAGGCCGAAGTAGGGGATCGTGGCCGCGTCGGGGATGAGTCGCGAGACTAGGTCGCGTGACCGCGGACCCTGGATCGCGAGCGTGCCAAGGTCCGCGCTGACTTCCTCGATCGTCACCTGCTCGCGATGGCCGATGAGGTCCTGGAAGTAGGCCAGGTTCGGCTCGGCGGACGTCAGCAGGAATTCGTCCTTGCCCGGCCGAAGGATGACCCCGTCCTCGACGACGAAGCCGCGCTCGTCCAGCCAGACCGTGTATTGGGCGTTGCCCGGCGCGCAGGTCCGGATGTCGCGGGCCAGCACGCCAGCCAGGAACGACTCGGCGTCGCGGCCATGGATGCGGTACTTGAAGAGGGGAGAGGAGTCGAAGATCCCGGCCGAATTGCGGACGGCGAAGTACTCGAACTTGTCCGAGATCTGGTATCGCTGGGTGGCCAGGTGGCCGGACCAATGGCTCCACAGCCCGGTCTCGTTCAGCGCGCTCGTGCGCTGGTGGAAGGGTGACGTCAGGATCATGCGGTCCTCGTTGTGGCGACCACGACCGCGCCACGATACCGACTATTGGA
Organism: Candidatus Limnocylindrales bacterium; assembly: GCA_046716225.1. GTDB lineage: Bacteria > Chloroflexota > Limnocylindria > Limnocylindrales > CSP1-4 > SPCO01. The sequence continues at coordinate 3,305 of JBKJXL010000132.1, forward strand.
CGCTCGCGCAATGGGGGCGTACCCTGCGGGACATGACGCGCATGACGCCCGACCAACGACGCGACGCCATCGTGGATGCGGCGCTGGAGGTGGCGCTGGTGAAAGGCCTGGCCTCCACCACGGTCCGCGACGTGGCGGCGGCGATGGGGACGTCCAGTGGGCTCATCCACCACTATTTCGGCTCGATGGACGACGTGCTGGCGGCGGCCTTCGAGCGCGTCGCCTCGCAGGATCTGCAGCTGACCGAGGCGGCCGTGGCCGACGCGCCCGGCCCTCGGGAGGCGATGGTCGAGTTCCTGCGCACCTACACCCCCGCCGACAAGGACTGGTCGTTCCAGTTCTGGCTGGATGCCTGGGCGGAGGCGGCCCGGCGGCCGGCCCTTCAGGCCACGTCCCGTCGCCTGAACCTGGCGTGGCAGGGATTGCTGGAGCGGACGATCGTGGCTGGAGCGGTGGCCGGTGTCTTTCGATGCGCGGATCCGGCGGGTGCGGCCTGGCGGATCCTGTCGTTGCTGGATGGACTCGCGCTCCAGGTCGTCGCCCACGGCACGACCGTCAGCCGCGACGACGTCACTCGCTGGACGACCGTCGCGGCTGAGGCGGAACTGGGGCTTGCCTCGGGAGCGCTCGCCACGAGCGAGTAGGGCGGCGGTGCCGGACAGGCCGGCCCGGGTCCCGCTTCGCTAGGGTTCGATCGCGGTCCGCTGCCAGCTCGTCGCCGATCCGCTTTGCCAGTCGACCTCTTGCGATCGTCCCGTGAACGTGTCGATCTCGGTCGCCCGGACGGGCGCGATGAATGGATCCCCGCCGACGACAGGGCCCGGCAACGACAGGAGCGTGGTCCCGTCCGGCGAGAAGTCGAAGACGGCGCCGTCACTCACGGGAGCCGGGCCGGCGTCCATGACGGACCCGCCGGCGATGGACGCGATCCCGATCGGTCGGACGCCCCAATCGCCCGTGGCGGCATCTCGCTGCCACCGGTTGAACGCGATGCGCATCCCATCCGGCGACCAGACGAAGTCTGTCTCGACCCAGACGCCCTCGGCATCGGTGAGGGGTCGCACGTCGCTTCCATCCGCGTTCATCACGTAGATCCGTTGCTCGTCGGGGAAACCCGATGGAGCCTGATTGAACGCCACCTTCGTGCCGTCCGGCGACCACCGGTACATGCCGATGACATCGGCGGTGGCCGGTCCGTTGGTCTGGAAGATCGGATGCGCGTCTGAGCCATCCACATCCATGACCCAGATCCCGGCGCCCGGGATCTCCTCGGGTTGGTCGTAGAGGATCTGCGCACCATCGGGTGGTCGAAACGCGAGCGTCGCATCCGTGACGATGGCCTCGGCGATCACCTTGGGGGGCCCGGGCCGAGTCGCATCGAATCGGAGGAGCAACCTGTTCGTCGTCGAGACCATGACAGCTGCGCTATCGGGCGCCCACTCGACAGTGTCCTCGTACCAGATGGGTTCCGTCGTGATGACATGGGGGTCAGTCCCGTCAGCTCTGGCCACGACGATGTGCCGCTTGACATCTGAGGCCTGTCGGAAGAAGGCGATCCTGGTCCCATCCGGGGAGAAGCTCGGATAGAGGTCGACCGCTGGCCCGGGCACGATCGTGGTCACGACGCCTGTGACTGGATCCGCTGTGAAGATGTCGCCGTTGGCCGAGTAGGCGACCAGTCCGTTGGCGGCCGGCCCGAATGGCGGTGGGAGCCTGGTCTGGCGCGAGCCGACGAACACGGCCGCGGAGATGAGCAGCGCAAGGACCACGAGCGCCACCGCGAACGCGCGCACTGGCAGGCGCGGAACGGACGCAGAGCGGCTGGCGATGTCAGCCATGGGGAGCCACCTTTCGGGGAAGGTCCAGGCGGGCCGCTGGCTCGTGGCCGCGGTCACGCCCAGGATGTCGGTGAGGTAGTCGGGCGTGTGCGGGGCGGCCAGGCCTTCAAGGCCGGTCGGCAGCTCACGCTCGAAGCGGTCCACGGCGGTCATGCGAACTGCCCTCCAGGGACCGGCGCGATGACGTCCGGCTCGTCGATCGACATCGCGAGACGCATCGCGGTCAGGGATCGGTGCAGTCGGGACTTCGCGGTCCCGAGCGGGATGCCCAGGGCGGCCGATGCCTCAGGCAGCGGCATCCCCAGGTAGTAGTGGGCGACGACGAGCGCGCGCCACTCGGGTTCGAGCGCCCTGAGCGCCTGGTCGAGCTGGTCGCGATCGGCGATCAGGGAGGCGATGTCGCCGCTGAAGGGCCGATCGATCGCGGTGATCTCCACCTCGATCGCCCGCCGGCGACGGCGACGCAGGATGTCGAGGCACGCATTGACGGTGAGTCGATGGACCCACGCGTCGAACCGGTCGGGGTCCCGAAGCGACCGGAGATCCCGCCAGGCTCGAACCAATCCATCCTGGACCGCATCGCGCGCGAGCTCCGGGTCCCGGAGGATCAGGCGGGCCGCCGCGTCCAGCCGCGCGATGGCCGCGCCGGCAAGCAGCGCGAAGGCGTCATGATCGCCCTCCCGCGCCTGTTCGACGAGCATCCGCTGGTCCACGGTCACCCTCTGTCACGGCACGGCCATGGTGGTCGTGCTCGGATGGTATGGCGCCGTCGTCGCGCGATTCGTTCCCTGGCGCGGTGGTACCGGGCGCCCATGTCCGGATCCTGCCAGATGACCATGAGGTGATCGTTGGGCCGTGATCCGCGCCGATCTGTCTGGAGCCCTTGCTCGATCTCGTGCCGGATCAGCGTGACTCGAGCGGATCCAGAGATCCAGCGGCCTCCTCTCACGCGTCAGCGGGCGCCTAACGGTCACGTGATGGTCGTTTGGCATGATCGTGAGTGGGGCCGCAAGTTCCGGTTGGGCCGCTCTACCCCGGGGCGTACTCCAGGATGTAGATCGCGTTCCTCCCGCTGCACGTGCCATAGCCGGTCAGCTCGGTGAACTCCCCATCGATCCTGGTTCCGTCGCGGGCGAC
>JBKJXL010000133.1:0-8741 GCA_046716225.1 Candidatus Limnocylindrales bacterium
GTTTGGCCCGATCCGCCCGAGGGCGTCCCGGTCCCCGGCTCGCTAGGCCACTTCAGCTGGCGACGGGCGCGGTGGGCGCCTCGAGGTCCGGGGCTTCGGCTTCGGCGGCTTCGGCGGCGATCGCGTCGGCGCGGGTGAGCGGCGTCATCGTGTCCCAGTCGTCGCCGACCTTGATATCGACGGTCAACGGCACGTCCAGCGGTAGCGCTGATTCCATCGTCTCGCGCAAGAGCGGGACGAGGCGGTCCACCTCGTCGCGCGGGACCTCGAGGAGCAACTCGTCGTGGACCTGCAGAAGCGGTCGCGCCCTGAAGCCGCCGGCCAGCAGCCGCTCGTCCAGGCGGATCATGGCGATCTTGACGATGTCGGCGGCCGTGCCCTGGATGGGCATGTTGATGGCCATCCGCTCGCCCGCCGCACGCAGCGTGGGGTTGCGTGCGGCTAACTCCGGGATGTGGCGCTTCCGGCCCAGGAGCGTCGTCACGTGGCCCTGGGTCCGGGCCTGCTCCTTGATCGCGAGCATGTAGTAGCTGATCCCGGAGTACGTGGCGAAGTACGTGTTGATGAACGCCTGGGCCTCGGCGCGCGGGATGTTGGCCCGCTCCGACAGGCCGAAGTCACTCAAGCCGTAGGCGATCCCGAAGTTGACCATCTTCGCCATCGAGCGCTCCCCGAGCGTGACATCGGCCGGGTCCTTCTTGAGCACGAGGGCCGCGGTCTCGCGATGCAGGTCCGCGCCGCGGGCGAACGCATCGCGCAGGTGCTCGTCGCCGGACACGTGGGCGAGGATCCGCAGCTCGATCTGGCTGTAGTCAGCGGCGACCAGGGTCAGGTGGTCCGCCCCGGCCACGAACGCACGCCGGATCCGACGGCCAAGCGGGGTCCGAATCGGGATGTTCTGGAGATTCGGGTCCGACGAGGACAGGCGGCCGGTGGCCGCGACGGCTTGGTGGAAGGTCGTATGCAGGCGTCCATCGGCGGCCAGCAGCGTCGGCAGCGCCTCCACGTACGTCGAGCGGAGCTTCGTGTAGATGCGCCACTCGAGCAGCTTGTCGACCATCGGATGCGCCGGCCTGAGGTCCTCAAGGACGGATGCGTCGGTGGAATAGCCTGTCTTGGTGCGCTTGCCCTTCGGCAGGTCCAGCTCGTAGAACAGGACCTGCTCGAGCTGCTTGGGGCTGCCGAGGTTGAACTCGTGGCCGACGTCGGCGTAGATCTCGGCCTCGAGCCGCGCGGTCTCGGCCCCGAACTCCAGGGCAAGCGCGCTCAACGCATCGAGATCCAGCGCGACACCGGCCGCCTCCATGCGGGCGAGCGTGCTGATGAGGGGCAGCTCCAGCTCCGTGTAGAGCCGATCCAGGCCCTCGCCCTCCAGCAGCCGCTGGAGCGGTGCCCGGACGGCGACGGCCGACAGCGCCTCCAGCCCGGCACGTGCCGCCGCATCGAGCTCCGCGACCGGCGGCAGGATGAGGTCGAGCTGCTCGGCAACGACGTCCGCGATGGTCTGGCTGCGCAGGGCCGCGTTCAGGATGTAGGCCGCGACCTGCGTATCGAATGCCACGGGCATGGGTCGCGCACCCGGGAAGTCGCCGATACCAAGGACCAACAGCGGCTTGACCTCGTGGCCGACGACCGGCGTCCCGACGTCGTCGAGGAGGCCGCGCAAGGTGGCGGCATCGTCCGCGCCCTCGACAGCGACCGCACGCCCGTCCATGCCCGCCAGGGCCAGGGCGATCGGCGCGCCGCGCCGCGGCCGCGGGTCGTCCAGGACGAGTCCGGCCCCGACGGCCGACTGGGCGGTCAGCCACGATCGAAGGGCGGCGATGCGATCGCCGGCGTGGACCTCGATGCGCGACGGGTCGGCGATCGCGGCCGCCAGGGCACTCGGCAGGTCCCCCGCCGGCGCCACCGTCTCGGCAGTGCGCATCCCGGGATCGCTGACCGGAGTGGCAACGTCATCGGCCTCCGCGGTCGCCGCCGGCCGGGCGACGGCATCGAAGTCGAGCGACAACTGGAGCCCACCGCCCTCGACGGGCGGACGCGCTGGTCGAGCCGAGCCCCAGCCGGAAGGCCGCGCCGACCCGGCCACCCGGGCCGCCGGGACAGATCCGTCGGTGGCGACGCCATGCAGCGCCTCGGCGGTCTCCCCGGCCGATTCGCCGGTCATGGCCGGCAGGCGCTCGATGAGGGAGCGGAACTCGTACTCGCGGAACAGCCGGATGACCGTCTCGCGGTCATAGTCGCCAAGCCGAGCTGCCTCCAGGTCGAAGTCGAACGACAGGTCGCGCACGATCGTAGACAGGTCCTGGCCCATGAACACCTGCTCACGGTGTTCGATGAGCTTGTCGCGCAGCTTGTCCGGCTTGACTTCGTCGATCCGGTCGTAGACGGCCTGCAGGGACCCGAACTCGCGGATCAGCTTCGCGGCGGTCTTCTCACCCACCCCCGGCACGCCCGGGATGTTGTCCGATGGGTCGCCCTTGAGCGCTTTGTAATCGATCATCTGTCCTGCCACCAGATTGAACCGCTCCTCGATCTTCGCCGGGTCGTACAGGATCGTGTTCTCGACACCGGACCGGGTCGTCATCAGGCGGGTGCGATCGGTGACGAGCTGGAGCATGTCGAGGTCTCCGGTCACGATGGTCGTATCGAGGCCGCGCCGCTCGGCGTCCAGCACGATCGTACCGATGACGTCGTCCGCCTCGTAGCCGGCCGATTCGTAGACCGGGATCCGCAGCGCCGAGACGACTTCGCGGACTTTCGGAAACTGGTCGCGGAGGTCGTCGGGCATCCGCTGGCGGGTGGCCTTGTAGTCGGCGTACTGCTCGTGTCGGAACGTCGGACCCTGGAGATCGAACGCGACGGCCACGTAGTCGGGTTTGATGTCGGCGATGCCACGCAGGACGATGCTGCAGAATCCGAAGACCGCGTTGACGAGCTCGCCCTTCGACGTCGTGAGGGGCGGGAGCGCGAAATATCCGCGGTAGATGAGCCCGTTGCCATCGAGCAGCATCAGGCGTTCCATGAGCAGGCCTCGGGTGCATCGGGCGGTTCGGGGAGACACCCAAGTGTACCCGGCGACCACCGCATCGCGGTCGGCTCGAGAGCCAGATCGGCGGTCGGCCGCCGCACGGCGCCGACGAGGCGAGGTTTCAGCCGTCGCCGAGGCGGCGCGCCCTCCAGCGAAGCATGACCAGCGTCAGGCCGACCACGAGGAGCGCACCGGAGACGACGACGAGCCAGCGCGATCCATCGGACGTCGGATCGGGATCGGCCTGGGTGAGCGAGTCGGAGATGTCGCGGACCTCCGGGTCGGTCGACTTGGTGTTGCCCGCTCCCGCTGCATCGGACGCTCGAGCCGCGCCCTCCCCGGTCGTAACGATCCCTGGTTCACCACCGGCCATGTCGATGCCGTCGGATGGACCGGCGGCTGCGGGGGCGCCTTCCTGGTACGCGGGCGCCGCTGACCCCTGGGTCATCTCGAGAGACGACGCGGCGCCGGTAGTCGACAACATCGCCGTCGGGATGTTGGCGACGACGAGTCCGGCGATGCCGAGCGTGGTCAGGCCGACGGCCAGGGGCCGGCTGAAGGTGTCGCGCGGCGATCCGAAGGCCGTCATGAACCGCCGCCAACCGCTCGATCGAGCTCGCCTGGCGTCCTCGTGTGACAGGCTGAAATCGCGGGGTCGCGCCGGCGTCGGCATCGTCCGAGTCGCGGCCACGAGGGCAGCCATGTCGTCGCGGAGTGTGGCGCACGTACCGCAGCCGGCAAGCCAGCGATCCACCAGGGCGAGGTCAGTCGGGTCGAGGGTCCCGTCGAGATGGCCCGCGATGAGGACTGGCTCGTGCGTGGCGTGATCAGGGGCAGGCGAGGTCATGTCCCACCCAGGACGGCTGGACGCGGCCTCCGGTTCCGACGCGACGGGGATCAGTCGGGCCACTTGCGCCGGATCCAGCCTGAAGTCGCGCGTCCGGGCGGGAACCGTCAACGTGGCATTGGCGCGGGCCAGCAGGCGCAGGTCGTCCAGGAGGACGGTGCAGTCCGTGCACTCGGACTCCCGTCGCGCCGCGGCGTCATCGGTCCGGTCATCGGCGAGCGCGGCAATGGCCTCCAGGTCGTGGGTGTCGTGGTCCGTCCGCGGATCAGCCACGGAACAGCTCCATCCGGCCTTCCAGCAGGTCCCGCAGGGCCAGCCGTCCGCGATGGATACGCGACTTCACGGTCCCGAGCGAGACACCGGTCATCTCGGCGATCTCGGCGTAGTCGTAGCCTTCGACGTCGAACAGCACGATGGCCGTCCGCTGGTCGTCGGTGATGGTCGCCAGAGCCGCCGACAGGGCGCGGGTCCGCTCCGCGAGGACAGCCGTCCGTTCGGGATCCGCGCTCGGGCCGGCCGGCGGCTGCCAGCTCTCGTCATCGAGCTCCGGATACGGCTGGACGGGACGCCGCTTTCGTGCCCGCTGCGTATCCATCGCCGCGTTGACGCAGATCCGGTTCAACCACGACTTGACGCTGCCGCCTCGAAAACCCTTCAGGTTCCGATACGCCGAGAAGAACGCCTCCTGGACGGCATCGGAAGCCTGGTCGCGGTCCGGCACCATGCGAACGACCAGCGCGAATAACTGGTCCTGGTAGAGCAGGACCAGATCGTTGAACGCAGCGAGGTCACCGTCGCGGGCTCGCTCGATGAGGATGAGATCTCGGCGCTGAACGGGGTTGTCTGAGACCGTCGTCGAGCGAAGGCCCTCCATGGTCTGGGGGTCCCTCCGGATGGCGATCGTGAGGCGCGGCGAGTCTAGCATCGGTTCCCGGCGAGACGCCGGACCGATGCCGCGGGTTCCGCGACGCCGCCGTGGCTGCACGTCACTCCCAGGCGCGAGATCAAGACGAACGTGCGTGGATCCGCGCCCAAACCGGCAATTCCTGCAGTCTGGTGGTTGGTTCACGAGGCGTTCGTGGGAGAAGTGCGCCTACCAGATGCATGGCCTGATCCCTGCCCTCACCTACACTGGCGCCTGACTCCCGGAGTGGCGGAACGGTATACGCTGCCGACTCAAACTCGGCTGCTCGCAAGGGCATGAGGGTTCGACTCCCTCCTCCGGGACCACCTAGACTCCCCATCGTGTCCGAGGTCAGCGTCCAGGAGCGGTACAGCCCGACGTCGTCGTGCTTCGGTTGCGGGCCGGCCAATGCACAAGGACTGAGGATCGCCAGCTTCGAGGGGACAGGTGACTCGAGCGTCCATCCGGGCGAGCTGGTCGCCGACTGGCAGCCGCTCCCCTACCATGCCGCGTTCGACGACATCCTGAACGGCGGGATCATCGGCGCGTTGCTGGACTGCCATTCGAACTGGGCGGCGGCCGTGCACCTGATGCGCGAGACCGGGTCGGCCGGTCCGCCGGGCTGTGTCACCGCCGAGATGACCGTGCGATTCCGGCGCCCGACGCCGACCGACCAACCCGTCCGGCTGCGGGCCTGGCCGGTCGGCCGGGACGGTGCCCGCGTCGTCGTCGACGCCGAACTGCTGAGTGGAGGTATCGTGACCGCGACGTGTCACGCGACGTTCGTGGCGGTCGGTCCGGATCATCCCGCCTTCGAGCGCTGGTAGGCGCAGACACGACGTAAGGAGTCCCATGTTCGATCGGTTCTTCGGCCGGGGCGACGCGCCCGCCGCGACGACCGCCCCCGCGCGCGCACTGGCCGAATCGACGAGCGCGGGCGACACGGCCACGGTCCGTCGGATCGTCGGCAAGCTGGAGGCGATGCCCCCGGATCGGGCCCGCCTTGTGGCATCCGCCTCCTACATCCTCGCCCGAGCCGCGAATGCGGACCTCGAGATCAGCGACGCGGAGACGGCCGTGATGGAGGACGCGCTGCAGCGCAAGGGCGCCCTTGACGAAGCGACGGCCGTGCTCGTGATCGAGATGGCCAAGCTGCAGGCCAAGACGGTCGGCGGGACCGAAGACTACGTCGTCACGCGCGAGTTCAAGGGCCTCTCCACCCCGGAGCAGCGCCTGAACATGGCGCGTGCCTGCTTCCTGATCGGCGCGGCCAATGGCAGCATCTCCGCCGAGGAGAGCGCGGTCGCCAACCAGATCGCCAACGAACTCGATATCGAGGACGCGGTGCTCGCCTCGCTGCGCGCCGAGTTCACGGATCACATGTCGGCGGTCCAGCAGATGCGCCGGATGGCGGAGCCCGGCTGATCCGTGTCGCGCCGATCCATCCTTCGGACCCTCCTCGTGATCGGCATCGCGTCGGTCGCGCTCGCCGGCTGCGCGGCGACGCCAGAGCCGGCCGACAGCATCGCCACGTTCCGGGTGGCCGATGGTTCGACGTACAGGGTCCTGATCACAGATCCGGGCGATCTCGAGATCGTCGACAGGCTCTCGAAGGGCGAGGACGCCCCGTCCATCCCGAACGGCGCGATCGTCCGTGAGGCCGGCGTGAACACCGATTGGTCGTGGTCGCTGGACCCGAACGACTTCGCCTTCTCCGACGTCGTCGACGGCTCGTGCGACACGACCCCGCAGGAGATCGAGGACGGGACCTTCGAGGGCGACCGGTTCTGTCCCTGGTCCGCGATCGTCATCGCGCTCGAGCCGGCGCCGTGAGCGCAGGGATCCTCAGGGACTGATCAGGGACAACTCGACCAGGCCGTCGCCCAGGCGACGGCGAACCTCGGCAACGAGCTCCGAATCGTAGGCTACGCCGCGCCGCAGCTCCATCGGGAGGGCGGCGCCACCCGACAGTGTCGGGACATGGATGACCACCCGCGTCGCTCCCGGGTGGTCGCGCAGCAGGACCTTGAATGTCTCCATCGCGACGACCACACGGTCGGATGGCGCGTGGACCCCGAAGCGGACGTGCAGCACTGCGGCCGGGCCGGCGTCAACGGGCGTGTCGGCGATCGCGTCGGCCACGATGCGCGCGCGCGCCTCATCCGGCACGGCCGGATCGAGATCCCGGTCCGGTGCCATCGACGCCATCCCGGGAGCATCGAGGTACGTCGGGACCGGCTCCGCCGGAGCGAACGGAGCGAGGGCAGCACGGGACGCCTGGGACTCTCCCTGGCGCACATCGTGTCGGAGCGGTGAGACCACGGCCACCGGTCCCGTGGGAGTGGCCGCGTCGGGTCCGGGCCCGACAGCCACCATCGGTCGAACGTGCGCCTGGCCGTCGCCGTTGCCGTTGCCGTTCTGGCAGCCGTTGCCGCTGCCGCGGCGCCGACCACCGCGATCGCCCGCGGCGACGTCGCGTGCGAACGCCTCCGGCCCCGTGATGACGGCGTCGTCCCACTCGGCGACCAGGTCGGCGAGGATCGAGACCTCCTCGCCGCGGTGGTCGACGCGCCCGGCCACGAGCAGGATCGTCCCGTCCCGCCAGATCGGCCCGGTCTGCTCATACAGGCGCGGGAACACGACCACCTCGATGGTTCCCTGGAGGTCCTCCATCGTCACGATCGCCATGGACGCCTTGGCCTTCGTCACGACCATGCGGATCCCGGTCACGATGCCACCGACGACGATGCGCTGACCCTCCAGCGACTCGTCGCTGAGGTCGCCCGAGTACGCGTTCACGAACTGGCCGACCTGCGCCGCGACCTCGCCCATCGGATGCTCCGAGAGGTACAGGCCGAGGAGCTCCTTCTCCCATCGGAGCCGTTCGCGGACCGGCGCCTCCGGTGCGTCAGGCAGCGGCCGGGTGAGCGACGCGGCGTCGGCGGCGCCCATGTCGAACAGCGACGTCTGGCCGCTGATCCGGTCGCGCTGGGTCGCCTGCGCGGCGAGCACCGCGTCGTCGAGGCCGTCGAGGATCTGGCGCGGGTGTCCGAACGCATTGAGCGCTCCGACCTTGGCCAGCGCCTCGAGCACCTTCCGGTTGCACAGACGCAGATCGATGCGGGTGCAGAAGTCGGTCAGCGAGGTGAACGGGCCACCCTCGTCGCGAGCGGCGATGATCGATTCGATCGCACTGCCACCGACGTTCTTGACTGCGAGCAGGCCGAAGCGGATCGCTTCGCCTTCGACGGTGAACTCCAGCTGGCTCGAATGGACGTCCGGCGGCAGGACCTCGATCCCGAGTCGCCGGCACTCGGCGACTGCGGCCGCGACCTTCTCCTCGTTCGAGCGGAAGGCCGTCAGGACGCTGGTCATGTATTCGACCGTGTAGTTCGCCTTCATGTACGCGGTCTGGTAGGCGATCAGGCCGTAGCAGGTGGCATGCGCCTTGTTGAATCCGTAGCGCTCGAACGGCTCGAACGCGGCGAACACATCGTCGATGGTCTTCGCCGGGACGCCGCGCTCCGCCGCCTGGGTGACGAACTTCTCCTTCTGGGCGCGCAGGACCGCCGACTTCTTCTTGCGGATCGCATAGCCCAGCGTGTCCGCCTCCGGTCCGGTGAACCCGCCGAGGGCGATCGCCGCGGACATGATGTCCTCCTGGTACACGAAGATCCCGTAGGTCTTCTCCAGGTACGGCTCCAGCAACGGATGGAGGTACGTGACCGGTTCCTGGCCGTGCTTGCGCCGGATGTAGGCCGGGATGTTGTCCATCGGCCGCGGGCGATAGAGGGCGACCATCGCGGCGAGGTCGTGGACGGTCGTCGGGCGGAGTTCGCGGATGTAGCGGCGCATGCCGGCGGACTCCAGCTGGAAGATGCCGGTCGTCTCGCCCGATGCCAGGAGCTCGAACGTCTTTGCGTCCTCGAGCGGCAGGTCATCGAGGTTGATCTCGACGC
>JBKJXL010000134.1:0-3333 GCA_046716225.1 Candidatus Limnocylindrales bacterium
GCTGGGAGGTCATCGGTAGCATGGTGAAGCGTCGCCGCACGCGGATCGGTTGGTCCCAGCGCGACCTGTCCCGGGCGAGCGGGCTCGCGCAATCGGCGATCTGTCGACTCGAGACCGGCAAGCTCTCAGGCGTTCGATTTGGTCGATTTGCGAAGCTCGTCGCGGCGATGGGCGGGCTCGATCCCGATGCGCGTCACCCGCCCAAACCTCTGTGGGTCACTGGCGGCTGGGATTGAGGGCTAACGCCGGCCCTGATGCCGCCGGCCCTGATGCCGCCGGCCCTGATGCCGCCGATGTGCATCGCCCGGGAGTGCTCGCCCCGACCGGAGAATTTGTGCATCGCCTGCGACGAACGCCGGAGCGCGGCGGCCCGTCTTCAGATGATCGTGGGCGGACCGCCGTCCTGTCCGGCGACCCGGCCACGAGCTTCTCCCACGTCAACCCAGCTCGAAGATCCCCGTCTTGATGAGGGCGCTCGCGCCTGCTGCCCTTGATGGTCGGGCCGCTCAGCCGGCGATCGGACCCTGTTCGAGGAACTGGCCGGCGCCGCGGCGACCGACGAACGTGCCACCACGGATCACGGCCTCGCCGCGGACCAGGACGTCTCGGACGGCGCCGCGCACGTCGAATCCCTCGTAGGGCGTGTAGTCGCTCGTGTGGTGGAGGTCGGCGGCGCGCAACGTCCGACGTGCCTCGGGGTCGAAGATGACGACGTCGGCGTCGCGTCCGACTTCGATGGCGCCCTTCCGCCCCAGACCGAACCGAGCCGCGGGCGTGGTCGAGAGCACGTCGACCATGCGCTCGAGGGTGAGGCGCCCGCGGGCGACGCCCTCGCCGTACACGAGCGCGAGCAGGGTCTCGATGCCGGGTGCGCCGTTGCTGATCTTGTCGAATGACACCCCGGTCGCGGCCTCGGCCTTCTCGACGCCGACGCGGTCGGGGACGTGGTCCGTGGCCACCAGGTCGAGCGAGCCGTCCGCCAGCCCGACCCACAGCGCGTCGCGATCGGCGGCGGAACGCAGGGGAGGGGAGATCACGTAGCACGCGCAGCGGGTCGGGTCGGGCTCCTCGTACTCCGCGTCGGTCAACGTCAGGTAATGGGGGCAGGTCTCCGCGCTGACCCGGACGCCGGCGGCCTTGGCGCGGCGGACCTCGTCGAGCGCGGCCGCGGATGACAGGTGGACGACGTGCACCGGCGAATCGGTCGCCCGAGCGAACGCGAGGGCCCGAGCCGTGGCCACCGCCTCGACGTACGGTGGTCGTGAGGTAGCGTGGTAGCGCGGTGACACGTCACCACGCTGCAACGAAGCGGCGACGGCCGCGTCGAGCAGGACGGGGTCCTCGCAGTGGACCTGGAGCATGCCGCCGCGCTCGCCCATGAGTCGCATCGCGTCGAAGAGCGCCTGGTCTGGCAGGCGGAAGTCGAACACCATGAAGGCCTTCGAGGTGGCGACGCCAGCGTCGATCGTGGCGGGGAGCTCGGCCAGCGGGTCGTCCGCGTGGCCCGAGACGGCGAGCGAGAGGCCGTAGTCGATCGCGCTATCGGCGTTCGTGGCCGCGCGCCACTCGGCCAGCCCGGTCCGCAACGATCGTTCGGCCGCCGGCGACGATCCCGTTCCGGGGTTATTGAACGAGAGGAACGACGTCGTGCCGCCGAAGGCCGCGGCCACGGAATCCTGGAAGAACCGGTCGGGCTCCTCGTCGGAGGCGACGCGCGTGTGCGTGTGCGCGTCGACCACCCCGGGGAGTACCAGCATCCCGGCCGCCTCGATGACCCGACTCGCGCCAGCCGCGGGGCCACTGAGGTCAGGTTCGATCGCCGTGATGACGCTGCCATCGACGGCCACGTCGGCCCGCCGCGATCCAGCCGCTGTGACGACAGTCCCGCCCCGGATGACGAGGTCAGTCACGCGCGCTAGCCATCGACCTCGGTGATTCGGATCGCCTGGGCACCTTCCCAGAGGCAACGTCGGCCCATCTCGCGCAGGCGGTCCTGCCAATCGTCGTCCGCGCCTTCCCCCACAACGGACGCGAAGTGGTTCGCCGCCAGCTGCCCGACCTTCGATGCCGTCGTGCAACCGCCGTACGGAAAGAAGATCTCGCACTCGCTGATGCCGCCCGGGTAGATCGCCAGCTGCCCCGGCGCCGGATGTGAGGTGTGATTCTCGTAGTCCAGACCTGGTCGGAAGTCGCCGAACGGGATCCACGTCGACTCGCCGGTCCAGCGGCAGTGGATCAGCTTCGACTCGATCGGCAGCATGTGCCGGATCGCCTCGATGGTCCGCGGCGCGGCGGTCTCCCATCGGGCGTTAAAGTGGAGGTCGCCGACGACGATCTGCAAGGTAGCCATCCGTGGAGGATAGCGTGGCGCAGGGCGCGAATCAGCCGGTCCCGACGATTTCCACCCACGTTCTCGATACGGAGAAGGGCGTACCCGCGGTCGGGGTCCACGTCACGCTCTTCCGACTAGCCGAGGATGGGCGACCGCTTCGACTCACGCAGGCTCTGACCGACGACGACGGCCGCGTCGGCGACCTGCTCGGGCGGCCGCTCACGGCTGGGGATTACCGCCTCGAATTCAACCTCGCATCCGAATCGGAACGGTTCTTCCGGCGCCTCGCGATCGACGTGCGGGTGACGGACACGAAGCGGAGCTACCACGTTCCGCTCCTGCTGGCGCCGTTCTCGCTCACGACCTACCGCGGCAGCTGATCTGCGGGGCCGTCGTGAGGGGGTGACACGCTAGCTGTCACGGAACGGCCGCAAGGTTCGAAGCATGACAGCCGAGACCCTGCCGCCACTCACCGTCGTCAACGGCATGGACTTGCCGCCCGCCGGTCCGCGTGTCCGCATCGATGGTGACCGGATCGTCATCGATCGGATCGTCGTCCACGACTCGGCACTCGCGGCGTTCCTTGCCGAGCGTCCCACCGACGACCGCCCCGACCTCGTCGAGCGCGCGCTTCGTATCGGCCTGCTCGCGCTCCAGGACGCCGGCGTCACGGTCAACGTCGATGTCGTCCGGGCGGAGTTCGAGAAGCTCATGCGCCAGGCAGAGTCGGTCAACGAGAAGGCCGCGCTCGCTCTCGAGCAGACGCTCCGTGCCAACTTCGCCGATGGCGAAGGCCGCCTGCCCCGGACCCTGGAGAAGTTCCTCGGCGACCGCGGCGCCCTCAAGACGATGGTGGATGAGCTGTTCGATGAGTCGAAGCGCGATAGCGCGATCGGACGTATCGGCTCGATGCTGGAGCGCTACTTCGACGGCGATGCCTCCAAGCTCGCGGTTCTCCTCGACCCGACGCGGCTCAACTCCCCGATACACCAGTTCCGCCA
>JBKJXL010000135.1:0-3432 GCA_046716225.1 Candidatus Limnocylindrales bacterium
CGGGCAGCAGTGCGTTGAGTCAAAGCCACGCTCCTATGAGGCCACGGCCGGTCCGCTCGCTCCAGGGACGGGGGCACTTGTCATCAACGAGCCAGCCCCCCGGCGGCACTGTCGGTGCGGGCCAACCCGTCCCCAGTCGCGAGCACCTTCCCACGTCGTGCGAAGGTGGCGATCAGTTACGCACTGTCGGCGGCATCGGCGGCGCCCCGGCCAGCCGAACCTCGCCAGATGGAAGCCCACGAGAACCTTAGGCGGCCCGGACGACCAGGACCGGGGGCGTCGCGGGTGGATCGCCCTCCGATCAGCGTGGATCGCGCTCGGATCCGGTCCCCGCCATCGGTCAGGCAGGCGGCGAGCCACGGTCGAGTCGCCTAAGGGTTTCTCGGGTGACCGTTTGGCGGAGTCGCCGCGGCTTCGAACGCGCCAGGCACGTCACTCGGTCTGGAAGGTGAACCTCGTCATGGCCGCCCCCGATGTTACCGGGAGACGGTGCGGACCACCCCGGACATGAGCTTGGTGGCGCGACGGGCCGCCTTCGGCGACAGGTTCGAGAGGGCCTCGACCAGGTCGATGACGTCGTCGTCCGGCAGGCCGCTGAGGAGGTCGAACAGACGCAGGATCGTGGTGTCCGGGATCCGCCCGAGGAGCTGCAGGGACCGCTCCAGCTCACGCGGCTCCAGCTGCGGGATGATCCCGACGGCCCGATCGAACAGCTTCACGAAGACCAGGAACGCCGACAGCCAATCGCGCAGGGCGGACAGCTCGGCGTCCTCGGGATGGGCCTCGGCGGCGACTGCCGCTTCGTGCTCCTTGGCCTCCAGGACCGCGACGATCGGGTCGCCTTCACGGACCTTGCGTTCCGCGATGACCCGACCGAACCACTGCCAGTGGTCCCCGATGGCGAGGTACGCGGCACCGGCCGGCCCTCGACGCCCGACGCGGCGCGGCTCCGACACCTTCTGGACGATCCCCCACGACTCGGCTTCGGCAAGCGCCAGGCTGGCGGCGCGGTGCGAAAGGCCGAGCGCCTCGCGGACTTCGCGCTCGGTCAGCGGCTCCTGCCGGGCCATGAGATAGGCCTGGACTCGCGCGATCGCGGGCGTCACGCCCCACGCGGCGCCCATCTCACCCCAGGCCTCGGCGAGCTCCAGACGGATCGCCTCGGCCTTGGCGGAACCGTCGCCGGCCGACCGCGGGCGGCCGTTCCGAGGCGTGCCGTCACCGTCGCCCGAAAGTTGCGCCTTGACAGTAGCGAGTTGTGCGTCCATAACTTGCTATATGAGAGTAGCACGGAAGATCCGACGGGAGTCGCCCAGGTGAACGTCGTCGCTCCCCTGTTCCTCCTTGCGCCGCTCGTCCTGGTGCCGCTCGGGTACCGGCTGCTCGAGGTCGCGTCGCCGGGGTCGCGGCCGCCGGCGCCGATGCTGCGCCTGGTGTTCCCCGCTGCGGGATCACTGGTCATCGCGTTCCTGGCGCCGACGGGACCGCTCGCGGGCATGCTCGCTGCGCCGTGGCTTGCCGTGACGGGTGCCACCGCCGTAGCGGCCGGTGTGCGCTGGATGCGCGATCCGGATCGATTCCGTCCAGGCGTCCGGCACGCGACGGATGCGGCCGTCGCGTTCCTGGCGGTCGGCGCCGTCTTCGCAGTGACCGATCGACTCGGCATCCAGCCCTTCGGGTTCTCGACGACGATCATCCTGCTGACCGCCGTCCACTTCCACTTCGCCGGGTTCGTCCTGCCACTGGCGGGCGCCCTCGCCTGGACGAGGCGCCCGAGTCGACGGCTCGAGGTGGCACTCGGGGCGGTCGTCGTCGGCATCCCGATCACGGCTCTCGGGTTCTTCGGGCTGCCGCTGGCGAACTGGACGGGCGCCATCCTCACGGCCGGCGGCGGGTTCGGGATCGGGATCGCGACGTTGGCCGTGGCGCGGTCCATGGCGAAGCCCTCCGCAGTCGTCCTGGCCGTCATCGCCGGTGCGAGCCTCCTCATCGCGATGCCGCTGGCCGCCATCTACGCGACCGGGACGCTCACCGGCGCGGCCTGGCTCGGGATCGACACGATGGCCCGGGTCCACGGTGGGCTCAACGCGCTCGGGTTCGCGCTCCCGGTGATCGTTGCGTGGACCCTGGACCGACGAGCGCGCACGCCGATCGAGCCCCATGCCGGTGCCCGAACCGGTGACGATCCGCGCCGACTCGGCCTTGGGGCGGCCGCGATCGTGGCCGGCTATGCGTGCGTCGTCGGCCTCATCTCGGCCGCGGCGGGCGCGAATGATCCCGGCCCACCCGAGGTCGTTCCCCGACCCGTCGTTCTGGCCCTGCTCCTGATGCTGCCGGCAGCCGTCGCGGCGATCGGGGCGTGGCGCCGTTCTGGTCCACTCCTGCTCGCGGCCGGGGTCCTCTGCCTGGCGCAGGCGTTCATCGCCTTCAGCGGGGTGACGCTCCCGTTCGTGGTGCCGGCGATCCTGCTGTTGGCCCTCGGAGGACGGACGACAGCGGTCCCCCACCCTCGACGGGCTGCCCTTGGGGCCCTGGTCGTCGTCGCGCTCGGCGTCGGGTCCTGGTTCGCGCTCCTCGGAACGACCGAGGAGGTCTGCTGGGTCGCGCGCAACGGGCCGAACGGCGAGCTCGTCTACTCCCAGGTCCCGGTCACGGACAGCTTCACGATGGGCATCGATGACGTTGCGGCCGGCTGCGACGGCGGCACGATGACGACCCGGGGCATCGCGCTGGCCGCCATCCTGGCCATCGGAGCGATCGCCGTCGCGGAGCTGTCATCGCGGCCGGCCCCGTTCACCGAGCCGCCGCCGGACGACCTGGCGCCGTCTACGCCGTTCTCCGACGAAGTCATCCGCCAGGGCCTACCCGACCCGGGTGGGTTCAGCCTGGCCGACCTGCGCTGCGCGACATGACGCGGTTCCAGCTCGAGACGGTCATCGAAGCACCGATCGAGCTCGTGTACGACCTGGCTCGCGACCTCGACCTGCATGCGCGATCGATGGCTCATACGGGCGAGCGGGCGGTAGCCGGCCGGACGACCGGGCGCATCAACCTCGGCGAGACCGTCACCTGGCGCGCCCGTCACTTCGGGATCACCTGGTCGCTGACGAGCCGGATCACGGTCGCCGAGTCCCCCTCCCGCTTCGTCGACGAACAGGCCGCCGGACCGTTCCGGTCGTTCCGCCACGAGCACTTGTTCGAGTCGATCCCTGGCGGTACGCGCCTCATCGACGACTGGCGCCACGTCTCGCCCTTCGGCCCGCTCGGCCGACTGGTGGACCGCCTGGTCCTGGCCGGCTACATGCAGGCGCTACTCGAGGCACGCAACCGCACGCTCAAGACCGAAGCCGAGCAGGGAACGAGCTAGCCCTCGCGGTCGATCTCCTCGCGCAGGGCTGCCAGGTGCTCGATCGCCAGGAGGTCCTTCGGTCG
>JBKJXL010000136.1:0-6610 GCA_046716225.1 Candidatus Limnocylindrales bacterium
AGCGTGGGGCAGGCCGTCAAGGACCTTATGAGGGCCCGAAACCGCCTGATTCGACCTGGGACCGGGCCCACGGTGCGCGGGCTGGACTTCTGGCAGGAACGCTGGCCCGTGCGTCCGTCCGGCGCGACGCCTTGAACCTCACGGGATGGCGATGGCGATCATCCCGGCCGCCACGCCGCTCAACCCGAACCACTGGATGGGCTTGAGGCGTTCGCCCAGGAACGCCACGGCGATGAGGATCGTGAGCGCCGGCCCGAACGATGACGCCAGCCCGACCAGCCACGTCGGGGCGACGGAGATCCCGTACGCGAACACCGCCAACCCGGCGACATCCAGCAGGCCGGCGATGACCACGGTCGCCACGACCCGTCGAGACGGGAGGATACCGGCACTCGCCGATGGGTCGCCCGTCTCGACGCGAGCCCGTCGCGCCGCGAGCCAAACGACGATCCCGACCACGACGAGACCGAGCGTGGCGTTGACGACCCGCGCGACCAGCAGGACCTGGAGCCAGTCGGCGTATCCGATCGCCACGTCCGTCGTGATGGCCATCATCGCGAACAGGATCAGCGCGGTGATCGAGAAGATCACGCCGGGGCCAGCCAGGCGCGTGTTCCGCCAGTGGCCTTCGAAGGCGATCCCGGTCAGGATCACGCCGATCGTGGAGATCGCGGCGCCGGCCGCCTGGAGCGTCGTCAGCGTCTCGCCCCGCAGGACGACCGACAGCACGACGGTCAACCCGCCGTACGCGGCCACGACGCCGCTCACGACCGCGATCGGTCCTATTCGGAGCCCCGTGAAGTAGGCGAGATACGCCCCTGCCCCGATCAGTCCGAGGAGTGCCGAGAGCGCCAGCGCGGTCGGGTCGCTCGGGATCCCCGTGCTTGTCAGGAGGGCCACGACGACCAGGATCGTGGCCCCGACCAGCTGGACGCCGGCGGTGACCCGCAGGCTGCCGATCCGCCGGCTGGCCAGGGCGGACGCGATGTCCATCGTGCCCCAGGCGAGGGCCGCGCCGAGTCCGGTCAACAGTCCGATGGGCATCGGGTGAGACTAACGGCCCACGCGGGACCTCGTGCTACCATTCGCCACCGGTCCCCCGTCCACGGGCGAGGCGCGACCCTCCGTGGGGATGTAGCTCAGCTGGAAGAGCACTGCGTTCGCATCGCAGGGGTCAGGGGTTCGAGTCCCCTCATCTCCACCACCGTCTTGAGTCGCGACATCGGCGACACATGGGATCAGCGGATCGCCTGAGACCCCGGCCATCGGCCTGGGTCTCGTGGTTGGTTGCGCCAGTACCGCCGATCTGGCTCGATGAGGTGAGTCGAGAGGATCACACGTCCGTCTCGATCTTGACGGCCGCCGTGAGCGGTGGCCTCTCCGCCGGCGTCAACCACCCATGACGGACGCCGTGCATGCCCTGGTAGGCCGCGGGCCGAGGCTGTGACCAGTCGCCGACGAGTTCTGGGTCGGGGCGAAAGACCTCCACCATGATCGGATGACAGTTCGGCTCGGCGCCCGCGCCCGGCCCCCAGAGGGGCACCGACAGGTCGCCGCCCGGACAGGTCGATGCGGCGCAGAGCAGATCGACCTCGGCGAAGAGTTCGAGGTGGTCGCCAACGTAGGCCGGCGAAGGCTTGACATAGTACCGTTCGTCGCCCGCCGTCAGGCCGGTGACCTGAAAGAGGTTGATGACGTCGTGAACGTCGAACTCCGTCAGGCCATAGGGCTGGATCGCCCGTACCAGGTTCGAGTGGCAGTGGAAGTCGTAGGCGCTGCCCGACAGGAGCTGGCTGACGTATGGGTCACAGCGCGTCCCCAGCAGGTCGTGGCAGCCTGCCCCGTCCTCGTCGAGGCCGTAGGCCAGTGAGTCGGCGATGATCGTGGCCAGCGGCCGCAGGAACGGGAGCGTCGACCAGAGCCGGTCGAACGTGGTGACGTGGGCGCCGTAGAACTGCCGCGTTCGGGCGGCCCAGAAGCGTTCGCGGGGATCGGCCCGGTACCAGAGGTTCAGGTCGAGCACCTGGGGACCCTCGATCATCGAGAAGCGGACGATGTGGCCGGCCGGCACTTCCCAGGCGTGCCCGCTCCGGACCGGGATCACCTCTTTGTGTACCAGCTGCCGCCGCGCCGTCTCGGTCGCGAGACGGCCGTAGAAGGCACGGTCGACGTCCAGGGACCTGTCCGCCGAAGCTACGTAGATCGGCTGCGGAACCGTCATCGCTGATCCTCCCACTGATGCGCCCACGCTCAGCCGGCTCGGTGGCCGAGCCCGGCGCGCTTCGACCGGGCCGGTCTGCGGCCCCCCCAGCCACCGCCTCCCGGGTGTCCGGACGGTCACGACGGCTCCAGGCCGGAGGGCGCGCGTCGCCTTCGCCGGCAGCAGCTCATCGTTGGGCAGGGTCGATCATCCCACCCTGGCCCTGCGCCTGCACGTCCGCCACCTGGCTGCACCTGTCGGCCGCGCCGCACGATCCGACGATCACGCCCCTGCCGACGCCCAGAGCTCGTCCCAGCCGGTCGCATCGCGAACGTAGGTCGCGCCTCGACAGAGGTCGTCGCGCTGACTCAGGAGCAATCGCCGGGCCTCGTTCGCCGTCGAGGCGACGAAGCGAACGTGGGCGCCGGGCCGTAGCTGGCCGAGGCGCGGCCGATCAGCCGTGATCGCAACCGCGATGACGGGATAGCCGCCGGTCGTAGGATGATCCGCCAGCATCACGATCGGGGAGCCGTCGGGTGGGATCTGGATCGCGCCCCACGGCACTCCGCGAGACAACATCCCGCTCTCGATACTCGGCACTGGCGACCCCACGAGGCGCAGTCCGATCCGATCGCTGTCCGGTGAGACCGTCCACTCCGAAGCAAGTAGCGCCTCGAAGGCAGCCGGGTCGGAGCGGCCCGCGGATGGTCCCTCAAGCACGTGGATCGGGGAGTCCAGGGAGGCCAACGGGTCGGACACTGATGGCGGCCATCGGATCTGGGCGGAGACTGCCGCGTCGCTGGCGGTACGCGCCCGCAGCAGATCACCGGCCCGGAGCGTTCGACCATCGACGCCCCCCAAGCTCGTGCCTGTGAGCGTGGACGCCGATCCGAGAACGAGCGGGACATCGACGCCGCCCGTGAGGGCGAGGTAGGCACGCGCGGCTCCGCCGCGGCCGGGCACGCCGGGAAACTCGATCGTCCGGCCAGCCTTCAGGCCGTACGTGCGGCCGGGAACGATCGCGTCACCGGTCTCGCGCACGACGCCTTCGAGGTCGGCGCCGGCGAGCGACAAGAGACCGCCTGCCAGCACGGCGATCGTCGGTCCGATGAGGGTCATCTCGAGGACCGCCGCGCCAGGGTCGTTCCCGAGCAGCAGGTTCGCGACCGCCAGACTCCATGGATCGCACGCCCCGGATCCCGGGACGCCAAGATGGGTGAACTCCTGGCGGCCGCCGTCCTGCACGGTGGTGTGGAGCCCCCCATCGAGGACCTCGAGGATCATGGGACCGATATGAAGCGGACACGGTCGCCCGGGACGAAGCGGGTCGGCGGCGACCGGTCGACATTCCACAGCCACTCGTCGGTTCGCCCGATCAGCCGCCAGCCGCCCGGCGTCGCGAACGGGTAGATGGCCGTCTGGTTGTCGGCTATGGCCACGCTCCCAGCCGGCACGCGAAGACGCGGCGTGGCGAGGCGGGGCGTGGCAAGAGCCGGTGGGAGCGGACCCAGGTAGGCAAAGCCGGGTGCGAATCCGAGCATGAACACGCGGTAGGTCGCGCCCGAATGGATCTCAACGACGTCAGCTGGGCGCAGGTCGAGGGTCGCGGCGACCTGCTCGAGGTCGGGCCCGCTCGGGCCACCGTAGTGGACCCGGATGTCGACGACCGGCCGGTCCAGTCCACCGACGAGCTCAACGGATATCACCTCCGCGGCGAGCGGTTCGAGCACGGTCGCGGCCGTGTCCAGGGTCAGCTCTGTCGGATCGAAGGGCACGAGCAGGCTTGCATAGGCGGGTATCGGGCGGTGGAACCGCCGATCGCGCTCCCGGAGCCGCTCGACCATACCAGCGAGCATGTGGACTCGCGCGTTCAGGTCGACATCGATCTGATCCCCCAGCGTAACGAGGATGGCCGCATCGCCGAATGGCTCGATCCTCGGTGTTCGCCCGGCTCCGCACCCGTCACGGTTCATACGGGCGGATCTCGACCCCGGCAGCCTCGAGGGCGCCTCGGATGGCGAGCGCGTATTCGACGACGCCGGGTGTGTCGCCGTGCAGGCAGATCGTATCGGCGCGCAGTGAGAGTTGCGTTCCGTCATGAGCTCGGACGCGCCCGTCGCGAGCGATCGAGAGAGCCTGCGCAGCGGCCGCCTCCGGTGTAGGGAGGATCGCGTCGGGCAGCCGACGCGACCGCAGCGACCCATCGGGTTCGTATGCTCGGTCCGCGAAGGCCTCCGCGGCAACTGGCAGGCCCGCGGCCCGACCCGCCTCGATCATGTCCGAGCCGGCGAGGCCCACGAGGATGAGCTCGGCCGAGACACGTCGGACGGCCCGGGCGATGAGGGCGGCGACAGCAGGGTCCCGCGCTGCGCGGTTGTACAGAGCACCGTGGGGCTTGACATGGCGCAGTCCCCCGCCGCCGTCGCGCGCGAATGGCGCGACCGCACCGATCTGGTAGATGATCGCGGCCTCGAGCTCGTCGGCCGCCATGTCGAGGTCGCGTCGTCCGAA
Organism: Candidatus Limnocylindrales bacterium; assembly: GCA_046716225.1. Classification (GTDB taxonomy): domain Bacteria; phylum Chloroflexota; class Limnocylindria; order Limnocylindrales; family CSP1-4; genus SPCO01. The sequence goes on from JBKJXL010000136.1 coordinate 4,712, forward strand.
TCCCAGGAGGTCGGGGTAGCCCGGATGGGCCCCCAGGGCGACGCCGTGGTCGGTCGCGAGGCGGACTGTGCGCTCGATCGTCGCCGGATCGCCAGCGTGAAACCCGCACGCGACGTTCACGCTGGACACGAGCGGGATGAGGCGACCGTCCTGGCCCATGGGCCACGGCCCCAGACTCTCGCCGACGTCGCTATTCAAGTCGATCCGCATCCGTCGATTCTGTCGACACGCGAGAACCGATGTCAAACCGATCGCTGCCCCCCTGTGCGCCAGTTGTCGTTCGACCCGCGCCATCGATCAGGACGGCTCGACGACCTGCTCGTCCAGCGCGCCGTGCAGCTCGTGCGAGTGGTCGTGCAGCCACTTCCGCCATGTGGCGTGGTCCGCCCGGCGCGAGGCGACCAGGTCCCAGAACGCCGGTCCGTGGCCGAAGACCCGCAGGTGAGCCAGCTCATGGACGACGACCGTCTCCAGCGCTTCCGGCGGCGCGAGGATCAAGCGCCACGAGAAGGACAGGCGGCCGCCGCGCGAGGCACTCCCCCATCGCGTCCGCTGGTCGCGGACCCCGATCGAGACCGGCGTCACGCCGAGCGCGGTCGCGTGCCGCGTGATCTCCCACTCCACGGCCGCCCGGGCCCGCGGCTTGAACCAGCCCTCCAGCAGCGCCCCCATGGAGCGCCGATCCGTGGCGGCCAGTCTGACCAGGATCTCGTCCTCCTCGATGCCGCCGACGCGCTCTACGCTGGAGCGGCGGGCGCCTGCGCGTGCCGGCTCCAGCCTGAGCCGGTGGAGGTCGCCCCGGTAGCGGATCGTGGCACCGTCCGCCAACCCGCCGCGAGACGCGAGGTCCGCCCGGTCGCGGGCCTGGCGGGCAAGATGGCGCCGCAGCCACGGTTCGCGCTGGGTCAGGAATGACTCGACGTGTCGCTGGGGAGCTGCCCAGCCACGCCGCGCGGTGGCCGGGACCGTCACGATCACGCCTCGATCCGGGTGCACCAGCACCCGCAGAGTGCGCGCTCGGGGCGATCGACGGAGTGTGTAGTCGAGCGATCCACCGGGGAGCCAAACGCGTTCGAACGTCTCGGTGACACCGGATCCGGTCGTCATGGTGGGCATCCTGGACGTGCCCCGAAACGCGACCCGGTCGCTTGCCGGTCTCGGAGCATGCCGTCGCGGAGGACCGAGTCGAAGACCGTCATGCCTCGGGGATGATGCCACGACCGCGTTTCGGCGCGGCGGCGCTGCGAGGTTCGAGTCTGTCGCTGATGACACTGTCGGCGGCATCGAAAGGGCCAAGTCGTAGCCGGCCGGTGTACTACCGCCGACAAGCATCGCAGGCTGGCGTTGATGGTCCGAGCCTCGCGAGTCCTCGAGTCCCTGACGACCGGGCACGAACGGGCCTCTGGTAGAATGCCGGCTCCGTGGGGCCATAGCTCAGCTGGAAGAGCACCTGCATGGCATGCAGGGGGTCCGGGGTTCGAGTCCCCGTGGCTCCACCATGAACCGAGATGGCCGACCTCCACCCCTCGCCCGGCCGGCGGGGGGTGCTTGGTATCCGAGGACGACGTGACCGAGCCCAAGACCGACACCGCCGACGACGACCGCCCCAGGATCGAGCGCTACGACCCCACCGCCATCGAGCCGCGTTGGCAGGCGACGTGGGCCAATCTCGATCTGTACGAGACGAACCTGCGGGACACGTCGAAGCCCAAGTACTACCTCCTCACGATGTACCCCTACCCTTCGGGCGACCTGCACATCGGTCATTGGTACATCGTCACGCCATCGGACGCGCTGGCGCGCTTTCCGCGGATGCACGCCTACAACGTGTTCTTCCCGATCGGCTTCGATCCCATTGGCTAACCGGCCGAGAACGCCGCCATCAAGAGCGGTCGACAC
>JBKJXL010000137.1:0-4857 GCA_046716225.1 Candidatus Limnocylindrales bacterium
GCACGGCATCGTTCGCGCAGGTCCGCCCGTCCGTCGGCATCAAGGCTGGCCACGTGGTCACCGGCCGGACCGACCCCCAGAGTGAACGGCTCCCACCAGGCATCGAAGGTGGCGTGTTCCAGGTTCGCGTGCTGGACGGTCGCCTCGATGTCACGCAGCCCGGCGGCCTCGAAGAGCTCCGGGAGGTGACCCTCGCGTGCGCCCGCCAGGTCCGACTCATCGTGGACGGCCGGATGCATCTGGCGGGCCGCTTCCCAGAACAGGTGGAGCGGTCCTTGGGTACTGGCGTGGTCCCAGACGCTCGCCGCGACGGCGCCGCCCGGTCGGGTGACGCGGGCCATCTCGGTCAGGCCCGCCACGGGATCTGCCATCAAGTGGACCACGAGCTGGGCCAGGGCAGCATCGAACGAGTCATCGTCGAATGGCAGCCGCTCCGCCGGCGCCTGAACGACCTCGACTCCGGGATGGCGAGCGCGTGCGGCCGCAACGAAGGGTTCTGAGGGATCGGCAGCCGCCACGGAGGACGCCCCCAGCCGTTCGACGAGCTCTGTCGTGAGGGCACCGGGACCGCATCCGGTGTCCAGGACACGCTGACCGCGTCGGACCCCGGCGAGATCCGCGAGCTGCGGCGACAGCAGGACCGAGTACCGGCCCATGAAGCGATCGTAAGCATCCGCAGCGACGTCGAAACTCATGGACCCGATGCTACCGCAGCTCCGGGGTAGCAAAAACGGGTCGCCGGGGACCGGCGACCCGAATGACTTAGGCTCGGGACAGCTCGGCTGCTCGCTCCGACTCGGTCACCGCATCGGGTGTCGCGCCGTTGGTGGCGCCGAGCCCGTCGGGGTAATCCGAACCGTGCTCACCCGTCAGCTCGGACGCCTCGATCGGCGCGGTGGGAGCTGCCGTGAAGGCGACGGCGTCGTCAGTCCCCTGTGTGCTGACCTGCGCGATCCAGTCGCCGGCCATCGAGACCGCAGCCTCGAGGCGAGCCCGGACGGCCGTCCAGTTCATCGCGATCACGGCACCCGCAGCCAGGAGGAGGCCGGCCCCCAGGGCAAGCGGCCAGCGCGGGCGGGCCGGCTTGATGAGACCGACCGCGGTGGCGGCCGACGTGGCTGCCGAGGTCAGGGCCTTCGGGATGTCGATCTTCGAGACGTCGATGTCCGGCATCTCGAACTCGGGCAGTTCGAAGGTCGGGCGCTCAGGCATCTCCGGCAGGTGGAGATCGCTCAGGCGCGACGGGGTGGAAACGTTCATGGGTGGCTCCTCTCGTGTGAGCCTCCAGCGTAACCGGCACTGGCGACGCACCAGCCCAGCGCGAGTGGCCGTGACGTCGCAACGGCGTTACAGCCGGACCACCAGGGCGCCGTGTTCGCTCTGGTAGGCTCGACCGATGTCCACGATCCTGCCGTTCCGTGCCCTTCGACCCCAGCCGAAGCAGGCCGCGGCCGTCGCCGCCGTGCCGTATGACGTCGTCGACACGGCCGAGGCCCGGGCGCTCGCGGCAGACGATCCGCTCAGCTTCCTGCGGGTCTCGCGCCCGGAGATCGAGCTGCCGGAAGGCACCGATCCGCACGCCGATGTCGTCTACGAGACCGGCGTCCGCAACTTCGAGCGGCTGCGCGCCGAGGCACCGCTTGTCCAGGAAGCGACGCCCAGCCTGTACGTCTATCGACTCCGGATGGGCACCCACGAACAGACCGGCGTCGCGGGCTGCTTCTCGGTGGACGAGTACGAGGCCGACGTCATCCGCAAGCACGAGAAGACGCGCAAGGACAAGGAGGACGACCGGACCCGGCACATCCTGGAGCTGCGCGCGCAGACCGGGCCCGTATTCCTGACGTATCCAGCGTCCCAGGCCGCGGATGCGGCCGTCGCGCGTGCGACGAGCGGGGCGGCCATGTTCGACGTCACCGCAGTCGACGGCGTGCAGCACACGGTCTGGCGCGTCGAGGACGGCGTCGACGCGGCCCTCGTCGCGGCGTTCGCCGACATCCCCTTGCTGTACATCGCCGATGGCCACCACCGCGCCGCCAGTGCGATGCGCGCCCGCCAGACGCTGCGGGAGCGTGCGTCCGGCGCCGGGCCGTCGGAAGCAGACTCGTTCCTCGCCGTCGCCTTCCCGGACGACCAGACACAGGTCCTGCCGTATCACCGGGTGGTCAAGGATCTTGCCGGGCACTCCACCGAGTCCTTCCTGGACGGGCTGCGTGAGCACGTGGCGATCGGGCCTGGGACCGACACGCCGGCTGGACCGGGCGAGGTATCGATGTACCTCGCCGGCGAGTGGTCCACGCTGCACCTCGTGCCCGCGCCGGACGGCACGCCGCCGGCGGATCGGCTCGACGTCCAGCTGCTCCACGACCAGGTCCTCGCGCCACTCCTGGCCGTCGGCGACCCTCGGACCGATGAACGGATCGACTTCATCGGCGGGATCCGCGGGCCCGGGGCGCTGGTCGAGCGGGTGGACTCGGGCGCGGCTGCGGTCGCGTTCGCGATGTGGCCCGTCAGCGTCGCGGACCTCATGCGCATCGCGGACAGCGGCGGCATCATGCCGCCCAAGTCCACCTGGTTCGAACCCAAACTCCGCGACGGCCTGCTGACCCACCTCATCTAGGGAGCGAGCACTGATGAAGGTCCTCGTCGCCGATCCATTCGAGACGTCCGGTATCGACGGTCTGCGCAGCGCCGGGTGCGACGTCACCCACGACCCGGCCCTAAAAGACGAGACGCTGGTGGCCGCGCTTGCCGAGACAAGGGCCGAGGTCCTTGTCGTGCGCTCCACCAAGGTGACCGCCGAGATGCTCGACGCCGGCAGCCTGGGGCTGATCGTGCGAGCTGGTGCGGGCTACAACACGATCGACGTCGCCGCCGCGTCGGCGCGTGGGATCTACGTCTCGAACTGTCCGGGCAAGAACGCGGTCGCCGTGGCCGAGCTCACGATGGGCCTCATCCTCGCTCTGGACCGGCGGATTCCCGACAACGTCATCGAGCTACGCGCCGGTGCCTGGAACAAGAAGGAATACGCGAAGGCCAGGGGTCTGTCCGGCGCGACGCTGGGGATCCTCGGCTTCGGCAGCATCGCCCAGCAAGTCGCACGGCGGGCGCAGGGGTTCGGGTTGCACCTCGTCGTCTGGTCGCGGCGCTTCGCCGACCAGCCGGACGTGGACCTCGCGGCCTACGGTCTCGAGTCGACACGGGACTCACGTGTGTCTGTGGCGGCAACGCCGCAGGCCGTCGCCGAGGCCGCCGACATCCTCACCATCCACCTCGCCCTCGGGCCGGACACGCGCGGCCTCGTCGGGGCGGACGTGCTGGGTCGCCTCCGCCCGGGAGCCCTGCTGGTCAACACCGCGCGGGCCGAGGTGGTCGACCACGACGCCCTGCTGGTCGCCGTCCGCGAGCGCGGGTTGCGGGTTGGCCTTGACGTCTACCCGGACGAGCCAACGACCGGCACCGCCGAGTTCACGATGCCGCTGTTCCATGAGCCGGGCGTGTACGGCACGCATCACATCGGGGCATCCACGGAGCAGGCACAGGAGGCGATCGCCACCGAGACGGTCCGGATCGTCCGCTCGTTCATGGAGACGGGTCGCATCCCGAACGTGGTGAACCTGGCACGACGGACCCCGGCGACCCACATGCTGGTCGTTCGTCATCGGGATCGACCCGGGGTGCTCGCGCACGTCTTCGAACACCTGAGCGGGGGCGGGCTCAACGTCCAGGAGACGGAGAACATCATCTTCGAAGGGGCCGAAGCCGCCGTCGCCCGGATCAACCTGGACGGTGAGCCAACGGCCGAGCAGCTGGCCGCCATCGAAACCGGCAACGCCGACATCCTGAGCCTGCAACTCGTCGCCATCGAAGGAGCCCCGACATGATCGCCACAGAGCGCGTCTACAACTTCTCGTCGGGTCCGGCCGTCCTGCCGGTCGCCGTCCTGGAACAGGTCCAGCGCGATCTCGTCGCACTGCCGGGCGTGGGCATGTCGGTGATGGAGATCAGCCATCGCTCGTCGACGTTCGAGGCGATCATCGGCCAGGCCGAGGCGGACATCCGGCGTCTCGCAGGCGTGCCGGATGGCTACAGGATCCTGTTCCTGCAGGGTGGGGCCAGCCTCCAGTTCAGCATGGTCCCGATGAATCTGCTGCCCGAGGGGAGCACGGCCGACTACATCAACACCGGATCGTGGGCGGAGAAGGCGATCAAGGAAGCGCGCCGGGTTGGCAACGTGCACGTGACGGGCCTGCCGGATGGCGCGCCCTTCGATCGGATCCCGACGGACGCCGAGTGCGAGTTCAGCCCGGGCGCGGCATACGTCCATATGACCTCGAACAACACGATCGAGGGGACCCAGTGGCACCGGTTGCCGGCGAGTGGAGATGCGCCGCTGGTCAACGACGCCTCGAGCGACATCTTCAGCGGCCCGATCGATATCTCCAGGTACGGCCTCATCTACGCCGGTGCCCAGAAGAACCTGGGGCCGTCCGGTGTCGTGCTGGTCATCATCCGTGAGGACCTGCTGGTGCGGTCCACGAAGTCGCTCCACACCATGCTGAACTATGCGGTCCAGGCCGAGAACGGCTCGCTCTACAACACGCCTCCGGCGTTCGGCGTGTACGTCCTTGGCCTCGTGATGCAGTGGCTGCTCGAGCAGGGCGGGCTGCCGGCCATCGGCGCGATCAACGACCGCAAGGCCGGCCAGCTGTACGCGGAGCTGGACCGGACCGGGTTCTGGCGACCCACCGCGAAGGCGGACAGCCGGAGCCTGATGAACGTCACGTTCCGGATGGCCTCCGAGGAACTCGAGTCGGCGTTCGTCAACGAGTCCACCGCGGCCGGCTTCGACGGTCT
>JBKJXL010000138.1:0-4058 GCA_046716225.1 Candidatus Limnocylindrales bacterium
ACTTCTTCCTCTTCCGGATGATGCCGGGCTCGCCGGAGCGCATCCTGTTGCGCAACCCGCACCTGACCGAGGAGACGGTTGCCGCGGCGCGTGAGCGTTGGGGCCTGGACCAGCCCGTCCACATCCAGCTCGCGAAGTACATTGTGGCGACCGCCCAGGGCGACCTCGGCTACTCGTTCCAGTACCGAGGTCAACCGGTAGCGGAGGTCATCGGCATCCGGTTCTGGCCGACGATCATCCTCATCGGGATCGCCGAGGTCATCGCCGTGATCGTGGGGCTGTCGCTGGGGGCCTACTCGGGCTGGAAACGCGGCGGCAAGGTGGACCGGGTCGGCAACGGCGCGAGCCTCATCCTCTATTCGATGCCGTACTTCGTCATCGGCATGCCGCTGATCATCATCTTCGCCGCCGAGCTGGGGTGGTTCCCCACGTCCGGGATGCTCACGCCAGGGGCCACGTACACCTCGCCGATCGATCAGTTGGCCGACTTCGCCCGGCACCTCGTCCTACCCCTGGCGACCGTCTCGCTGGGTCTGATCGGTGGCTACTCCATCCTCATGCGCTCGGCGATCATCGAGACGCGCACGGAGGACTATGTCACGACAGCGCGGGCCAAGGGCCTGTCGGAGCGCTTCGTCCTGCGTCGACATGCGTTCCCGAATGCCCTCCTGCCAACGGTCACCATCGTGGCCATCAACGTTGGCTACGTCGTGGCCGGCGCGCTGACCGCGGAGATCATCTTCAACTGGCCCGGTCTCGGGACACTGACATACAGCGCCCTGTCCGTCCGCGACTTCCCTGTGCTGCAGGGCGTGTTCCTGATCCTCTCGATCTGCGTCGTCCTGGCGAACCTGGGCGCAGACCTGATGTACGGCGTCCTTGATCCGAGGGTCAGGACATGAGTACGGTCACGGCGGCGAAGGCGCCGGCCGGCGTGTGGGGACTCCGGGCGCGCGCCTTACGCGAGTTATGGCGCAAGTTACTGCGACGCCGCGACGGCGTGCTTGGACTCGGGATCCTCATCTTCTTCACAGTCATGGCCATCGCGCCCCAGCTATTCGTCGGACCGCTCGAGACCGTCATCACAGCATCCGGCGAGGGGTTCGAATCGCCCAGCCTCTCCCACATCCTGGGCACCGATGAACTTGGTCGCGACGTGCTCAACCTGACGGTCCATGGGGCGCGCGTCTCGATGGTCATCGGGCTGCTCGCAACCATCATCACGGTCGTCGTGGGCGTCGTCATCGGGATCGTCTCCGGGTTCGTCGGCGGTCCCACCGACTCAAGCCTGATGCGCGTGACCGACTTCTTCCTGGTGCTGCCAACCTTCCTGCTGGCGATCATCCTGGCGCCGATCATCCTCGACATCATCGGGGTGGATGCCGAGTTCGCGGGCCTGAGAGCGACCCTGGTCGTCATCGTCATCGTCATCGGTATCACGAGCTGGGCGTCGACGGCCCGGATCATCCGCTCGCAGACCCTCTCGGTGAAGGAGCGCATGTTCGTGGACCGCGCCCGCGTCATCGGCAGTGGCAACGCGCACATCATGCGGACGCACGTCCTGCCGAACGTCGCGAACCTTATCGTCGCCAACGCCGTCCTGGTCTTTGCCGGGGCCGTCTTCACGGAGACCACCCTGGCGTTCATCGGTCTGGGCGATCCGTTCGTGCCGTCGTGGGGCCAGATCCTCCATGCGGCGGAGGCGGCCGGGGCACCCGGCCTGGGGGCGTGGTGGTACATCGCGCCCCCGGCAACGTGCGTCGTCCTCGTGATCCTCGCATTCACGCTGGTCGGCAACGCGCTCGACGACATCCTCGATCCCAAGTCCGGAGCACGCCGATGAGCGGTCCGACCTTCTCCGCGCCGATGCGCCCCGAGGAGGACGCCGAGCCGCTCGGACCCGAGGGCCAGCTGGTCGGCGACGGGACGATCCGCGACGAGGCGGACGATCCAGGCATCGAGGACGCGGCGTCGATCGCGACTGCGGCCCTCGGGGCCGAGGTCGCCAAGCGTGGCCAACGCCAACGGCCGCTGCCCAAGCAGGCGGACCCGAACGCCCCGCTGCTGGTGGTCGAGAACCTGCGGACGTACTTCACGCTGGAGTCCGGCACGGTCAAGGCCGTCGACGGCGTGAGCTTCACGCTGCAATATGGCGAGGCCTTGGGGATCGCCGGCGAATCAGGTTGTGGCAAGACGACGACCGCGCTGTCGCTCGTCCAGATCCTGCCATCGAACGCGACGATCGTCGAAGGCAGCATCAAGTTGATGGGGATCGACCTCGTCGGCAAGTCCGAGAACGCCCTTCGGCGCTACCGCTGGCGCGAGGTCAGCATCGTGTTCCAGGGCGCCATGAACGCACTCAACCCGGTCCGTCGGGTGCGCGACCAGATCGCCGAGCCGATCGAGGCGCGCCTTGGGGAGTCGCCCGAGGCTGCACGCAAGCGTGCCGGCGAACTCCTGCAGCTGGTCGGGATCCCGCGCGAGCGTGGCAAGGCGTACCCACACGAGCTGTCGGGCGGGATGCGCCAACGAGCCATGATCGCGATGGCGCTCGCCTGCGACCCCGCCATCGTCATCGGCGACGAACCGACGACCGCGCTCGACGTGATGGTCCAGGCCCAGATCCTGCAGCTGCTCGAGGATCTTCGCCACAAGCTGGGCCTGTCGCTCGTGCTCATCACGCACGACCTGTCGGTCATCGCGGAGACGTGCGATCGGACGATGATCATGTACGCGGGACGCATCGCCGAGGAGGGCCCGGTCTCCGAGGTGTTCCGGCGACCTCGTCACCCGTACACTCAGAAGCTGCTTGCCGCCTTCCCGAACATCCACGCCGACCGGCGCGTGCTCGATGTCATCCCGGGCTCGCCCCCGGACCTGCGCGACCCGCCGTCGGGTTGCCGGTTCGCGCCGCGCTGTACGTTCGCCATGGATGTCTGCACGGAGGTCGTGCCGCCCGAAGTGACGTTCGGCGGGGTGCGTGTCGCCTGCCACCTCTACCCCGAAGGCAGTGACGGCGTGCCGATCGCGGGCCCGCCAGAGCGCCTGGTGGGGGTGGACGCCCCGCCGGTCTCGCCCGCCGAGGTCTCGGCATGACGGACCCGAAGGCACCCGACTCGACCATCGAGCCGGTGCCGTCATCCCCGAACACGCCGCCGGGCATCGAGAGCCCCGGGTGGCCGCTTATCGAGGTCAAGGGACTCGAAGTCCACTTCCCGATCCGCGGTGGGTTCTTGGACGCGCTGCGACGCCGGCCACGCGGCGTCGTGCGGGCCGTCGACGGCATCGACCTGACCCTGCTGCGCGGGGAGGTCCTCGCGCTCGTGGGCGAGTCGGGCAGCGGCAAGACGACGACCGGTCGCGTCATCGTCAAGTTGACCAGGCAGACCGGCGGACGACTCCTGTTCGAGGATGAGGACGTCAGTGAGCTGTGGGGCGCGTCAAGGCTGCGTCACTATCGGCGGCGGGTCCAGCTGATCTTCCAGGACCCGTATGAGACGCTGAACCCGAAGCAATCGATCTTCGACTTCGTCGCCGAACCACTCGTCGTGAATGGCCTCGCGACCGGAGCGGAGCGAGTCCCGACGGTCCATGCGGCCCTTGAGGCGGCCGGACTTCGACCGGCGTCGGACTTCGCCTACCGCTTCCCGCACGAGTTGTCCGGCGGCCAGCGGCAGCGCGCGGTCATCGCGGGTGCGCTCGTCATGGATCCGGACATCATCGTCGCCGACGAACCCGTCTCGATGCTGGACGTGTCGATCCGGACAGAGCTGCTGCGCCTGATGCTGGACCTGCGAAAGGAGCGCGGTCTGACCTACCTGTTCATCACCCACGACCTCTCGTTGGCCTGGGTCATCGCCGATCGGATCGCCGTGATGTACCTGGGCAAGATCATGGAGATCGGGCCGGCCGAGCGGGTCATCCGTTCTCCCCGCAACCCGTACACCCAGGCCCTGGTATCCGTCTCGCCATCGCCGGAACCGCCCAGTGCGGGCGAGCGAGCCAGGCGTACGATCCTGGAGGGCGAGACCCCGGATGCGGCCCACATCCCGACGGGC
>JBKJXL010000139.1:0-3442 GCA_046716225.1 Candidatus Limnocylindrales bacterium
TTTTTCGGCGCGCTCCTCCGGCCGGGGTGGGGGGCGTGGGGTGCCGCGATTCCCCGGGCTCGACTCGAGGCTCGGGACGCCTGACTCGCTCGCGCTCGTGCCACTCGACGGACGCTTGCAGAGCCCCGCCCAAGTCGCCGGGCAGGGTCGTGCACAGCGCATGTTCATGCCCCGGGCTTGGGACGGCAGAGGTCGAGGTGACCGTCTGGAATCGGGCCTTCGCGCCCGGTTCGCACATGGCGCTGTGCAGCGCGCCCGCAGACACGTCCGTCGACCCTGCACGATGGCCCGTCGTCGACCGCTGCTGCTGGCCTTTGACGTATTGATGACCCGCCGATGAACACCCTGTGCGCAGACCGACGGCCCGCCCCGCGTCGGGATCCTAGGGGGACGCCAGGTAGATCGAGATGATCCGACCCGGCGCCGCGTCGAATCGGTCGGCGAGGATCATCGGCGGATCCAGGCTCGCGACGGCCGACGCGCGTCGGGCGACAAGGGCGTCCTCGGCCGGTCCGCCACAGGCCGCACCGATGGCGGTCTCGAACCGGACGTCGCACACGACGACCAGGTTCGTCGGTGCCGAACCGATCCAATCCGCGTCGACGGCCTGCCCAAGCCGGACCAGGGGATACGCATAGGCCTCGGCGGACTTGAAGGCGGGCAGCGACCGAAGGGTCAAGGTCGCGTCATGTGTCGTGGCGACGATCCGTTCCGCGGCCCGGGCGGCGGCCGGAAAGCCGCCGTCCGGATCGACGGCCGGTGGCTGGGTCGCGAGGTTCCAGGCAATCAGGGCGACCACGCCGAGCCCGGCGACGACCCGCAGCGCCCGCTGTGTGGCCGCGGACCGTGTCGTCTCCCAGGCCGCCGCGGCCCCGAGTCCCAGCAGGACCACCACCATCGGATCCGCGAAGGCGTGGTAATGGTCGTTCGGGAGATCGGGGATGACGACAGCCAGGCTCGGCGCGGCGATCGACAGGAAGACGCAGGTCCAGAGGAGTCCCAGGCCGAGCCAGCGGACCGCCAGGCGTTCGTCGGGTTCCTGGGAGCGCCAGCGGAGGACGACGACGGTCACGACGGCCACGGCGGCCAGCGTGGCCGGGATGACAGCCTCGGTGATGAGGCCGGCCAGCGGCCAGGAGATCACCCGCAGCGAGACGATCGGGAACCGCTCGAAAGGCCCGGTCGCCCCGGGTTCGCCTCCGGCGCCGAGGTAGGCGAGTGCCGCCTGCCACTCCGAGAAGTCATACCGAAGCTCGTGGATGACGAGCGGCAGGTAGCTGAGCGCGACGACGGCGACCCAGCCGATCGCCGCTCGGGTGACGGCAGGGCGAGTGGCGCCGGCGGACCGGCGCCAGTCGGCGATCAGGAGGGCCCCGACGATCGGGACTATCGCGACCCCAAGGACGTGCGACTGCACGGTCACGGCGGTCCCGAGCGCCGCGACCAGCCACCAGCCTGGCCGCCCACTCGACCAGGCGCGCCACGCACCGGCAAGGGCGACCGCACTCGAGAACGCGATCAGGTTCGGGTTCCAGATGAACGTCGAGCCGTCCACGGCCGATGTCGAGACCGCCAGGAGCAGGCCCGCAACGAGACCCGCCACCGGCCCGGCGATCGCCCGAGCCAGCCACCACGTCACGGCGACCGCGGCGATCCCCGCCAGCGTGAGCGTGGCGACGACGGCCAGCGGGGCATCGCCTCCGGTCAGGAACGCGGCCGGGGCCAGGACGTAGTAATACAGGGCGCCGTGATGGACATCGCCGATGGACGTCGGCGGACCCAGTAGTGGCACGACCCCGTCCTGGACCCAGGCTCGCAGGACCAGCATGTCGTGGCCCTGGTCGCCGTCCCACGTCCCACGGGTCGCCAGGTTCGGGAGCCGCAGGATCGCCGCCAATGCCACGAGCCCAGCGACGACAAGGATGTCCATGCCTCGTCGGGCGATCGCCAGCGGCGCTGGCGTGGCCCCATGGTCGGTCGTGGGCTGCATCCGATGCATCGTACGATGCGGGCGGCATGGATCACGACGTCCTCGAGGCCGTGAAGTCGCTGGCGGACCCGAACCGTCTGCGCGTTGCCGGCGCGTGCGCGGATGGCGCCCGGACCGTCGTGGACCTCGCGGATGCGCTGCGGATGCCGGCCCCGGCGGTGCGTCGGCACGTGGACCGGCTCGTTGCCGCAGGCCTCCTCGAGCCTGCCCCGGACGGTGGGTTCCGCCTTCACGTGGCGGCCGTCCACGCGCTGGGGCGTCGCCTGGCGGCGCTCGAACCGACCGAGCGACCGATCCCGGGCACGACCTGGCCGGACGGCAGTGTCCGCCCGCCGGACGAGGCGAGGGTCATCCGCGGGTTCTTCCGCGACGACCGCCTGACGACCATCCCGAGCCAGGCGAAGAAGCGGCTGCTGGTCGTGCGATACCTGCGGGACCGCTGCTTCACGGACGACCGGCCGTACCCGGAAAAGGAGGTCAACCAGCGGCTCGCGCTGTTCTACCCGGATGCGGCCACGCTTCGACGCCTGATGGTCGACGAGGGCCTGCTCACCCGAGAGGCCGGGGTCTATCGCTTACCGAGGCCCGCCGCCTGAGCGGCTCTTGCCCTTGGTGTACTCGCCGGCGACGATGGGCTCGATCAGGCCGTAGTCGCCGTCATCGCGGGCATACAGGACGGCGACCCGCTCGGTCTCCGCGTTGACGAACACGAAGAACCGGTGGCCCAGTTCCTCCATCCCGGCGATCGCATCTTCCTCGAACATCGGCTCGATCCCGAATCGCTTGGTCTTCACGATGCGTCGTTCGCGAGCCGGGCCGGCCGACCCATCAGCGATGCGTCTGAGGATCTGCTTCTCCTCCTCGGGGCGCGCCCGGAGTCTCGGCTTCTCGCGGTGATCCACCACCTGCCGCTCGACCTTGTCGACGACGGTGTCGAGGGCCGCCTGGTAGCTGGATCCCGCGGCGTGGCCGTGGAGGTTCTGGCCGTCGATGATGACCGTGACCTCGGCGATGTGGGACTCGGCGGCGCTGCGATGCTGCTCGCTCCAAAGCTCGACGATGGCGTCGGTCGAGTCATCGAGCTGGCGCTCGAGTCGTCGCAGCTTGCGCTCGGCGTACTCGCGGACCCGATCCGGGATGTCGGTATTCTTGCCCTTGACGATCGTGCGCACGGGTCACCTCGGGGTCTTCGCTCGGCGGTCGTCGGTCACCGGTCGTCGGGGTTCGAGTATAGACCGCGGCGGCGCGGCGACCCATCACCGCTCCCGGGCGACCGTGACGGCGGAGACCCCGAGCGCTCCCGCCTCCAGGAGCACCGACGCGCAGGCCGCAAGCGTCGCCCCGGTGGTCATCACGTCGTCCACGAGCACGACCCAGCGGCTGCCGACGGTGGTTCGTTCCCGACCCGCCGCCAGTCCGAAGGCGCCGGCGACATTCGTCGAGCGCTCGGCT
>JBKJXL010000140.1:0-11365 GCA_046716225.1 Candidatus Limnocylindrales bacterium
GGCTTCGTCCTTACGCTGACAGCCGTCCTCGACCCCAGCAGAGGTTCCATCGTGTCGTTCGACCCCAACGCCAGGCTCGACCCTGGCCAGATCACCGATCGCCGCGGCATGGGCCGCGCCGGCGTCCCCATCGTCGGCGGTGGGCTCGGCCTGGTCATCGTCATCGCCTACGCCCTGCTCGGGGGCAACCCCAGCGACCTGGGCCCGATCCTGGAACCTGGCGGCGCTACCGGCCCACAGAGTTCCGCGCTCGCTACCGAATGCCAGACCGGCGAGGATGCGAACACCCAGGACGACTGTCGCGCACTCGGCTTCGTGAACAGCGTGCAAGCCTATTGGGACGACGAGTTCCGTGCGTCGGGGTTGACCTACCAGCCGAGCGACACGGTCCTGTTCTCCGGTGTCACGTCCAGCGATTGCGGCTCCGCGTCCGCGGCGACGGGCCCCTTCTACTGCCCATCCGATCAGCTCGTCTACATCGATCTCGACTTCTTCGGCGAACTGCGCAGTCGCTTCGGCGCACGCGGCGGGCCGCTCGCCCAGGGCTACGTGATCGCGCACGAATACGGCCACCACGTCCAGGATCTCCTCGGGACACTCGACTCGGCCGGTACAGGGTCCGGCGCTGGGAGTGGCGCGGTCCGCGTCGAGCTGCAGGCCGATTGCTTCGCGGGCCTGTGGGCCAATCACGCCGCCGAAACCGGTTTCATGGAGCCCTTGACGCCCACCCAGATCGCCGATGCGTTGGACGCGGCCGCCGCCGTCGGCGACGACCGGATCCAGTCGTCCACGACCGGGGAGGTCGACCCGGATTCGTGGACACACGGATCGTCGGCGCAGCGCCAGGAGTGGTTCTCGACCGGTTACAAGACCGGCGAGCCGACGGCGTGCGACACGCTGGACGCGCCGCTCTGAGTCAGCCGGCTGAGACCATCCGCGGGATGGTCGACGTGGAGAGGCGTTCCTCGAACTTCTTGGCCGCCTGGTCCAGTTGCTCTAGATGCTCGGCCAGGCGCTGACGGGCGGCTTCCGCCGCAGCGTTCAGGTTCTGCAGCTCGAAGATGCCCCAGTACTTGATGATCGGCATGAGGACATCCTCGCGGTGGACGCGGATGTCGTAGATGCCGGCCTTGGCGATCTGCGCCGCCTTGCGGATGAAGTTCGGGATCCCGGCGCCCGGCATCTGGAAGGCCAGGACCTCATCGACGATGGCGCAGACCGCGGCAGACGGCTCGACCTTGATCGCCGCCGCCAGGATGTCGCGGTAGAACACCATGTGCAGGTTCTCGTCGGCCGCGATGCGAACCATGATCTTGTCCGCCACCGGATCGTCTGAGTAGCGGCCTGTGTTGCGATGCGCGATGCGCGTCGCCAGCTCCTGGAACGCGACATACGCCAGCCCGTGCAGGGTGTCCGGGGCGTCGTGGTCGTAACCCTGCTGGAGCTGGGTCATGCGACCGCGCTCGAGCATGATCGGATCGATGTTCCGGGTCACCGTCAGGTAGTCGCGAAGGACGATGGCGTGGCGGCCTTCTTCCGCGGTCCAGCGCCCGACCCAGTTGATCCAGGCGCCGTCGCCGCGCCCGAACATCCCGTGGATGAGGCGGTGGTAGCTGGGCAGGTTGTCCTCGGTCAGCAGGCCGATCTCGAACGCCGTCTGGGCCACGCCCGTGAGGCGCGGCTGGTCCGGCGTCCACGGTTCCTTGTCGAAGTCTCGACCGAGGCGGTACGGGATGAAGTCGTGTGGGAACCACTCCACCGCGACCTTGGCGTGTCGGTCGTAGAGCCGGCCCGCCTCGGGCTCCAGCTCGATGAGCAGCGCTGATTCGTCGTAGGCGACGTCGTGATCGATCATCCGCGAAGCGTAATCCCAAACGTGGATGTGCTGCGACGAGTGCGTGCGGATGTGCACGGGCCAAGCTCGCTCCGTGTCGCGCAGCCCGACGACCGCGCTGGGTTCCCGCGATGACGATGCGGGACCGTGACGGCGACGCGGTCGATCAGCCGGGGTGCGATCAAGCCCTGATCCGGCGCTCCGCGGCGGCGATCGCATCCTCGAGCGACTCGTTGCGGTGCGGGCTGGCGACTTCGATGATGAGCGCCGGCCGGAACGCGGACGATCCGCCCTGGGTCGGCGTGAACGCCCGCTGCAGGCGATCGGCGGCGGAATGAGCGGCGCGCGAGCCCGTCTCCGGCAGCAGGAGCTGGAACCGGGTCCGCCCGACCCGGACCGCCCGGTCCAGGTCGCGGGCCTCCGCCCGGATCACGTCCGTGAAGCGCACGGCCATCCGGTCGTAGGCCTCGTCGCCGAGCCCTCGCGGGAGCTCGATGACCAGGACCGATGCCGGCCGGCCGTAGCGGGCATGACGCGCCCCTTCGTAGCGGCAGGCGGTCAGCCAGTCCTGGCGCGTGTCGAGCTCGACCGGCCGGCGGGGGCGCTCGACGTACGGACCCTGCCGACGCTGGCGGAGCTCTGGCGGCCCGTCGATGAACGCCTCGATCCGGGTGGTGGTGCGCTCGTCATGCGTTTCGTCGGGCATGACGAACTTGCGGGTCCGCTTGGGTCTGGGAGCGGCGGCCGGAAGTGGCGTGGAGTCGTCGTGGGAGTCGGGCACGGGGAGTCCTAGTCTACCCGCGGTGCCCCCATCCGGCAGGAGCGGGCCCGGTCAGGTCCTGGCCGCGCGGGCTGCCGCCTTCTGCTCGCGCTTGTTCGCCTGGTACGTCGCGAGCGCCTCCGGCGAGTCGACGTCCCCGAGCGTGGGCGCCGTCGGCAAGACCGCTTCCCAGCCCGGCGGCTCGATCCCGAAACGCTTGCACACGATGACGATCAACGCCCGGGCCTTCATCGCGCCGATGCCCGGCAGCCCCAGCAGCCGGACTTCCAGGTCCTGGCCTGTCGCGGCCTCGGTCCAGACCGTCTCGGCCCGGTTGCCGTAGTCGTCGGCGATGGCCTGACAAAGCGCCTGGACCTTGCCGGCCATGCTGCCGGGGAAGCGGTGCAGCGCGGGCGGCGTCCGAAACACGATCGCCAGTGCTTCGGCATCCATCGCCGCGATGCGGGAGGCGTCCAGATGGCCGATCCGGCGCTTGAGCTCGGCCGGGCCGCTGAACGCCTTCTGGACCGTGACCTGCTGGTCCAGCGCGAATCCGATGAGGAGCGCGAGCGGTTCGGCGACGAGCAGTCGATCTGCGTCGTCGTTGCCGGTGAACGGGAGCGCGGTGAGCGTCGTCATGCCCGCATGGTAGAGCCGGGCTGCTAGTCTCGGCAGGTGACCAGCTCACGGACCGTCATCCACGCCGAGCACCTCCTGGACGTGGTGGCGGGCGTCTGGGTCCACGATGCGCGCGTGGTCGTGGCCGACGGGCGCGTGGAGACGATCCTGGGCGCCGGCGACGCGGCGCCGACCGATGCCGCTGAGCTCACCCTGCCAGGTCCCTGGGTCATCCCCGGACTGATCGATTGTCATAGCCACCAGGTCGGCGACATCGAATATGCGGGCGTCCCGGCCACGATGACGTCCCGGTCCGAGGAGGCTCTCATCGGGGTTCGCAACGCGCGGACCACGCTGGCCGCCGGTTTCACGACGGTCCGCGACGTGGGTTCATACCGCGCCTTCGTGGACGTCGAGCTGCAGCGGGCGATCGAGGCCGGCTGGACGCCCGGACCGCGCATGCAGAGCTGTGGGGCGATGGTGACCTGCCCGGGCGGTGGCGGCGATGTCACCGGCCTCGCGCGCGACATCGGACTCCCCGACGACCTTCGATTCGGCGTCGTCCGGACCCCGCAGGACATGCGCCAGACGGTCCGGGCGCTGATCGGCGGCGGGGCCGGCGTCATCAAGCTCATCGTGACCGGAGCCGTACTGACGCGAGGTACGAAACCCGACTTCGTGGAACTGGACACGCTGATGGTCGAGGCGGCCGTCGACGAGGCGTGGCGCCAGGGCGTGTACGTCGCCGCACATGCGCATGGGACCGAGGGCATCAAGGTCGCCATCCGCGCCGGTGTGCGATCCATCGAGCACGGCTCGCTCATCGACGACGAGGGCATCGAGCTCCTGGTGCAGCACGGAACGTACCTGGTGGCCGATGTCTACGACGGCGACTGGATCGCCGAGGAAGGCGCTCGGGCGAGCTGGCCGGCGGAGACGATGGCCAAGAACGAGATGACCACCCACGCGCAGCGCGATGGCTTCACCAAGGCGGTCAAGGCGGGCGCCCGGATCGCGTTCGGCACCGACAGCGGGGTCTATCCGCACGGACGGAACGCGATCCAGTTCGGGTACCAGGTGCGGCTGGGTCAGACCCCGCTGGAGGCGATCCGGTCCGCGACGCTGGTCGCGGCGGCGTGCATGGGTTGGGAGGACCGGGTGGGGACCCTCGAGCCGGGCCGGTTCGGGGACCTCGTCGCATTCGGGTCCGACCCGCTGTTGGACGTGGAGGCGTTGCGGGCGCCACTGGCGGTCGTCAAGGGCGGCGAACCCGCCCCCTGACCAGGGCCGCCCGTTCCGCGGCGGCGCTCCCCGACCGTCCTGGGACGATCGAAGGAGCGCCGGCTTGAGGCTGGCTGGCTTCGGTCAGCCCGATCAGCCGCCCCTGACCGAGACGGTCGAGAGCGACAGGTTCCCGATCACCGATCGGTAGTACCGCCCAGGCGACGATGGATCCATCCAGATCCGAGCGCCGGACGTGCGTGTCGAGTTGAACGAGAAGTCGTAGTTTAGGTTTCGCGCCGGGTCATACCGGAAGATCTTGTAGATGGTCGTGCTCGCGGTCAACAGTGACTTCAGCGTGAACGACGCGCTGGACGTCCCGATGGCGAACACCGCCTTCGCGTTGGTCCGCAGGAAGCCCGCCCCGAAGTTGTCGACGCGCCGCTGGGCGACGGACTTCGTGGGGTTGGCGTGGCCGGGCTCGGAGTTGCCCGACGCGTAGCACAGGCGATTCAGGATGACCACCGCGTTCGGGGCAAGATTGATGTAGTTCTTCAGGTAGTACTCGCCGTAATACTTGTTGTTGTAGTTGCCGTTGCCAGCGGTGGCGTTGAGCCCCATTCCGTCCTTCGTGTAGGCCGAAAACGCGCCGTACGGGCTCGGATAGCCGTTGCCATGACCCAGGTAGATCAGGACGTTGGCACCGGCCGAGGCGCTCTTGACCTTGGACCACGTGGCGTTCGGGCTGTAGATCTCGGTCACGGTGGCGCCATAGGCGCGGGCCTCGGCAGCGTACTTCTTGGCGCTATAGATGTAGTTGCTGGTGCTGCTCCCGACGGGGCCGACGACCACGACGACCTTGATGCCCGCCGCCGCCGCGGGCACGGGGGTCACGGCCAGGGTGCCGATGGCGAACGCCGCAGCAAGGGTCAGGATGGCCAGCTGGACCGGCCGGGTGCGATGGCTGGACGCCCGCTGGGCGCCTCGTTCGGGGACTGGCAACGCTCGTGCCTCCTCTCCTCCGGAACACCGCATGGGGATGCGGTGACGGTGGGTATGCCGCCGGCGGCAGGAGCAGGGACGCTTGGGACGGGCGCAGGGACCGGTTTGGGGCCGGACCGGTGCCGTCGAGCGCGATCACCCGACGAGAAGGGTTGACAGGGGGTCTGCCGTTGGGGCGGCGGTCTTCTGTTGTGGCCTGTCTGTCGGGGCTTCGCGCCTGGGGGAGCGCTCGGGCCAGTATGCCAGCCGGTCGCACGTTCTGTCTTCGACGACCTTCGGCGGCCGATGGGCGGACGTTCGTCAGGCGCGTGCCAGCACCACGACGGTCGCGTCCGTCAGCCGCACGAGGTCACCTGGTCTTAGGGCCAACTGCAGGCCACGCTTCCCGGCAGACACGAGGACCGTGGCGTGGTCGAGAGCGGTCGAGTCGATGAATGTCGGCAGGCGCCGACGCCCCCCGAGCGGGCTGATCCCGCCGACGACCGAGCCGGTCGCCCGTTGCGCCGCGGCCGGATCCGCGAGGGACGCCCTCCGGGCCCCGGCCGCGACAGCGAGGGCTTTGAGGTCCAGCTCGCGATCCACTGGTACGAGGGCTGCCACGAGGCGGTCGTCGGCCTGCGCGATGAGGGTCTTGAACATGCGCGCCGGGTCGACGCCGAGTGCGGCCGCCGCTTCCTGGCCGTAGCTGGGCCGTTCGTCACGATCGCGTCCGTGGTGTGCTGGCGCTTCGTAGGCGATGACCTCGTAGACCACCTCGGCGCGCCGAAGGACGTCGATGGCTGGGGTCCCCTTGGCCGACATGGGTCGGATGCTACCGATTTCGGCTATGCTCCGAGCGGTCCTGGACCGCGTCGCGCCCAGACTCGCACGATCGCGCCGGACCGACCAGGAGCGAACTTGACCTTCGATACCCTCGGCCTCTCGGCCGATCTCGTCCGGACCGTCGCCGAAGAGGGCTACACGGCCCCGACGCCCGTCCAGACCGCCGCCATCCCACTCGTCCTCCAGGGTCGCGACCTGCTTGCCGCCGCACAGACCGGCACCGGCAAGACCGCCGCCTTCGCGCTGCCGATCCTTGACCGACTGCGAAAGCACGCCAACACGAGCTTCTCGCCCGCTCGCCACCCGGTCCGCGCCCTGATGCTCGTCCCGACCCGCGAGCTGGCGATGCAGGTGGACCAGAGCTACCAGACGTACGGACGGACGGTGCCGCTGCGATCCACGGTCGTCTATGGTGGCGTGCCGATCGAGCCGCAGACCAAGGCGCTGCGCAGCGGCGTCGAGATCCTCGTGGCCACCCCTGGGCGGCTGCTGGACCACGTCGGCCAGAACAACGTCAACCTCTCGCAGGTGGAGATCCTGGTCCTCGACGAAGCCGACCGGATGCTCGACATGGGCTTCCTGCCCGACATCCGCAGGATCCTCGCCCTGCTTCCGTCGAAGCGACAGAACCTGCTCTTCTCGGCCACGTTCTCGGACGACATCCGGAACCTGTCGGGTTCGCTGCTGCACGACCCGGCCACCGTGGAGGTCGCCGCCCGGAACATCGCTGCGGAGACCGTCCAGCAGCTCGTCTACCCTGTCGATCGAGACCGCAAGGAGGCGCTCCTCGCCCATCTCGTGCGCTCGCGCGACCTGCGCCAGGTGCTCGTCTTCACGCGGACCAAGCTGTCGGCGTCACGACTCGCCTCGCGACTCGATCGCGAGGGGATCAACGCGGTCGCCATCCACTCGGACCGCTCGCAGCCGGAACGGACGCGTGCACTCGAGGGCTTCAAGTCGGGCGAGATCCGGGTCCTCGTCGCCACGGATGTCGCGGCCCGCGGCCTCGACATCGAGGACCTGCCGGTGGTCGTGAACTTCGAGCTGCCCTGGAACCCGCAGGACTACATCCATCGGATCGGACGGACCGGTCGGGCGGGCCTGTCCGGCGAGGCGATCTCGCTGGTCTGCATGGACGAGGTGGACCTGCTGCGCGGCATCCAGCGGATGCTCAAGAAGGCCATCCCGTGGACCGTCGAGGAGGGCTTCGTACCGGACCGCAACGTGGAGGCGCGTCCGCTCAGCGCACGCAGCGGTCATGCCCGGACCGGGATGGAGAGCCACGCCCACCGCAAGCCCGTCCGGCGGCGCGCCGGGGCCTGACGGCGCTCAGGCGATCGTGCCGGCGGCCGCGGCGTCGGGGGCGACGACCGTGTGCGGGACCTCGGGGACGTCGGGGTCGGTATGGAGCATCTCGGCCCCCGGGGTACCGGCCGATCCACGCTCACGATCCGCCGGCGAGTGATCCCGGGTACCATCCCCGGGTGCCCGACGACCCCGGCGCTGCATCCCTGCTCCGGTCCGTGGGCCTGCTGGCCGATGGACCGATCGTTTGGGGCCGGCCGCTCACAGCCCGCGGACCCGGCGTCTTCGTGGTCGAACTCCCCGCTCCCCTGCCGACCGCCCCGCTGGAGCTGACCCGGATCGGCAAGTGGGTGGAGCGGGTGGAGACCCTGCTGCTGGACGGTCACCGACCGACGTCCAAGGAACTCGCCGCCCGGCTATCCGCGTTCTGGCTGCCGTCCCGGTCCGTGATCTACATCGGGGCGAGCGACACATCCATGGCCTCGAGGCTGGCCGCGATGACGAAGACCCCGCTCGGCGACCGACGACCCAACTCGTCGGGTCACTGGCTGCACACGCTTCGAACACTCGACGCCGCCAGAGTGTGGTGGGCGTCCACCCCGGCCGTCGAGGAATACGAAGACGCGCTGCTGACTGCGTTTGCCGAGAGCGTTCCCGAGACCGATCTCGCCCGCCTCCCGGACGCGACCGTCGTCCTCCCGTTCGCCAATCTCCGTCGACCGACCGGCGAGCGCCCGCGGACTGGCGTCACCGGCGCGTTGATCCCCGATCCGATCGCCGCACCGGCGCCCCCGACACGAGTGGTCCAGGTCGCTGACGGCGACGCGGACGGAGCACGCGGCGAGCTCGCGGTCCGGCCGACCCGGTCGAGCGCGCCGCGCAAGCCGGCCACACCCCGCGTGAAGGCACCGAGTCCCGCGACGATCGCGATCGGCGCCAACCCGTCCACGGACCCACGCTCCAAGCAGGTCCATCTCACGACCGACGGCATCGCCCGGCTGCAGGCTGAACTCGAGACCCTGACCACCCAGACGCGCCCCGAAGTCATCGGTCGGATCCGTGCCGCGAAGGAGCTGGGCGACCTCAAGGAGAACGCCGACTACACCGCCGCCCGGGAGGAGCAGTCGTTCCTCGAGGGCCGGATCCAGTCGATCGAAGCCCAGTTGCGCGACGCCGTCGTCATCCAGGCCCCGGCCGCCGGGTCGCGGGTGGGGCTGGGCTCGGTGGTCACGGTCGAGACGGACGGGGACGAGATGCGCCTCGAGATCGTCGGCACGACCGAGTCCTCACCCAGGGACGGGCGGATCTCGGGTTCGTCACCCGTCGGCCGAGCGCTGCTCGGCGGGGCCGTCGGCGACGAGGTGGTCGTCCAGTCGCCGTCCGGCCCTATCGGCTATCGCATCGTGGCGATCGACTGACCGGGCGCCCGACGGGCGTCAGCTGGGCGCGGCGAGGTCCCGGCGCGGGAAGATGACGAGTGCGGCTGCGACCGCGACCGCCATCACCGCGGCAAGGATCGCGAAGTCGCGCGGGTTCGCGTCGCCGGCCAGGACCGCCTTCGGATCCAGGTAGTGGAACAGCGAGTACGGCTGGAGCCCCTTGGCGTCCGGCCAGAGCGAGCCGAGGATCTCGAGGAAGTACGAGACGAGGACCACGGCGAGACTGATGCCGAGAGCCGGGGAGAGGCGGTCGAACGACGCCGACAGTGCGAGCGAGATCGCGCCGAACGCCCCGTACAGCAGGATGGCGTTGAGCCAGAGCAGCGGCAGATACGACACTCCCAACTCGTCGACGCGGCCGGTCAGGGTCGACCCGAGAAGGGCTCCGCCAAGGTAGCCGGCGCTGACGACGCCGATGAACAGTGCGGCGGCCAGCGCGAGCGTCGCGTAGGTCGCGCGTCGAGAGAGTGGTCGGGACAGGAGGATCTCTAGCGTTCCGCGCTGCCGTTCCCCAGCGATCGCGGCGGCGCAGAACCCCACCGCGAACACGAGATTGAGGCCCACCGAGATCGGGTGGACGAAACCCAGCGCCACCGAGCCCGTCAGGCTGAAGATGTCGCCGCCGCCCAATTCGGCCATCTGGGGCGGGATGAGGCCGCTGTCCATCATGTCCTTGAATTGCTCGCCGAAGGCGTCATAGATGATCGGCAGGATGTTGCCCCAGACGAACAGCGCCACGGTCACGATCAGGAGTCGGCCGCGGTAGGCCCGCCAGGTGTGGAGGAACAGCGCGGTGTTCATGCCGACACGGCCGGCAGCACGTCTCCGGCATCCTCGTAGAACTCCAGGAAGGCGTCCTCGAGCCGGGCGGGCTCGATCGTGAGGTCGGCGATGGCCGCCCCGGCGATGGCCGCCAGAAATGGCCCGACGTCCCCCTCCAGGCGACAGGTCAGCAGGCCATCCGAGGCGTGGACGTCGGAGACGCCAGTGACGCCCTCCAGGATCGGCGCCGGTCCGCTGAGCCGGATCTCCACGTTCCGCTTGCGCCTGGCCAGCAGGGACGGGATGTCCTCCAGCGCCACGAGGCGGCCCTGGCGGATGATCGCCACGCGATCGCACACTCGCTCCACCTCGGACAGGACGTGGGACGAGAAGAAGATCGTGCGGCCGGCCGGCCGCAGGTCGTCCAGGATGTCGTAGAACGAGCGCTGCATGAGCGGATCGAGGCCCTCGGACGGTTCGTCGAGGACGGCCAGTTCCGGGTCGTGCTGGAGCGCCTGGATGATGCCCACCTTCTGGCGCATCCCGCGCGAGTAGTCGCGGACGGGCCGCTTGAGGGTCCGCGCGCTCAGCTCCAGCCGATCCAGCAACTCGGCCCGGCGGACGGGCGGTCGTCCGGATAGCGCGGCCAGTTCGTCGAGCAGGCGCTCGCCGGTCAGCCCGTCCCAGAATGACACGCCGCCCGGCAGGTAGCCCGCCTTGGCGCGGATCTTCACCGAGTCGTGCACGATATCGAGGCCCAGGACGCTGGCGCTCCCGGCGGTCGGATGCAGGAAGCCCAGGAGGAGTCGGATCGCGGTGCTCTTGCCGGCCCCGTTCGGGCCCAGGAAGCCGAAGATCTCGCCCTCGCGGACGCTGATGGTCAGGTCGTCGAGCGCTCGGACGACGGTCGGCGCGGGTCGGCGCGGCGGATGGACGCGGCGAGCGTGACCGTAGTCCTTGGTCAAGCCAGTCGTCTCGATGGCGGTCATCATGGCAAGGCTACCGCAGTCACGTCGACAGGAGATCGCATCCATGCCCAAGACCGTGCCGCAACTTCCGGGGATCGACTCGGGCGACCTCCCCTTCAGCCAGGTCACTGAAGCCGGTGGGCTCGTGTTCATCGCCGGCCAGGTGGGCAGTGCGCCCGGCGGCCACGCTGCCGCCCCTGGCGGTATCGAGGCGGAGACGCGCGCCATGTTCGAGAACGTCGGACGCGTCCTGCGCGCATCCGGGCTGGACTACGCGGACGTCGTGAAGGCCACGGTCTACCTCGTGGACTTCGCGGACTTCGGGGCGATGAACGTCGTCTTCCGTGAGTACTTCCCGACCGAGCCGCCGACCCGCGCGACCGTCGGAGTGACCAGGCTGGCGTCGGACTTCACCATCGAGATCGAGGTCATCGCCGCGCGCTGATCAGCGCGGCGTGTCGGCCGCGGCCTCGACGGTCGCGAGGAACGCCGCCACTCGATCCAGGACGTCGCCGAGCACCGGCTTGAGCGTGTGGCCGAGGCGAGGATAGGTGACGAGTTCGGCGGTCGCCAGGCGAGGGACGGCCGCGCGCAGGAGCTCGATCCGGGCGAACGGGTCGGATTCGCCGGACAG
>JBKJXL010000141.1:0-4694 GCA_046716225.1 Candidatus Limnocylindrales bacterium
GTCAGCCCTGGGCTGCCCTCGCCGAGACCGGCCTGGTCCATCAGCTCCACGGTCGCGAAGATCCGGGCACCGGTCCGGACCGCGAGCGCGAGGGCGTCGCTCGGTCGCGCGTCCACCTCGATGAGCCGCTCGCCCAGCGCGAGGATCAAGCGAGCGTGGTAGGTCTCCTCGCTCATCTCCACGACGACGACCCGGTCGACCCGGGCACCGACCGCCTCGAGCGCCGAAGCGAACAGATCGTGGGTCAACGGACGCTCGGGGGTCAGTCCCTGGAGTTTCATGGCGATGGCGCTGGCCTCCCACTGGCCGATCCAGATGGGCAGGTAGCGGTCGCGCGCGGTCTCCTTGAGGATCACGACGTGTCGGCTCGACAGCATGTGGACCCGCACGCTCTCGACGACCATCTCGACCAGCGACACGTCCGGCATGGCCCGGATTATCCCACGGGTGTCATGGCCGACGAGGGGCTACGCCACGCCGTCGGCGCACGAGCAGCAGCAGCCGCGCCGCCACGACGCCCGCGACGAACCCGCCGATGTGGGCGAAGAACGCGACACCGCCCTGTGCGCCGGCAACGCCGAGCGAGGCCAGCCCGTCGATCAACTGGAGGACGAACCAGAACCCCAGGACGACGATCGCGGGCACATCGATCAGCTGGTAGAAGAATCCGAGGAAGACGAGCGATGTGATCCGGGCCCGTGGGTACAGCACCAGATAGCCGCCCAGGACCGCCGCGATCGCGCCTGACGCGCCGATCATCGGGATCGTCGAGGCCGGATCGATCGCCACCTGGGTCAGTCCCGCCGCGGCGCCACCGCCGAGGTAGAACAGCAGGAAGGCGAGCCGGCGCAGCGAGTCTTCGATGTTGTTCGCGAAGATCCACAGGAACAACAGGTTGCCTGCGAGGTGGAGCCAGCCGCCATGGAGGAACTGGCTGGTGATCAACGTCAGCGTCTCGACGCTCAGGAACCCGGAGCTCGCCCAGGCCGCGGTCAGGTCGGCCGGGACGACGCCCCAGGTCGTGATGAAGGCGTCGAGCGCCTCGTCCCCACCGTTGACCTGGAGCCCCAGCTCGCAGGCGAACGCGATCAGGCACGCGGCGACGAGACCGATCGTGACGACCGGCGTTCGTCGCGTCGGGTTCGCGTCCCGCAGGGGGATCACCGGGGATCGTGACCCCGGGTCAGGGGGCGGCGGATGGCTTGCCCGAGGTGCCCGGGCTGGCGGACGCGGACGGTGATGATGATGGCTGCGGCGCGACGTCCGGGACGGGCTCCAGACTGGCCTGGTGCAGCCCGTCGCGGGAGATCCAGACCAGCTGGGCCGGCGCCTCATCCACGCCCGGGACGATGTAGAACGAGCGCAGGTCGTCCCAGCCGGCGACGCCGCCGGCCAACCGATACTGGCCCTTGTAGGTGCCGTCGGTCTTGTCGATCGCCACGATCCGGGCGTTCGGCTTGTCGTAGGCGTAGATCGAGCCGGTCCGTCGATCGGTACCGAGGCCGCCGGCGACAAGCGAGTACTCGGGCGCCGGCCGCAACAGCGCGTCTTCGGGGGCCTTGGCGTCCCAGCCGTCGCTCTTGCCCGAGACGAAGCGGATGAGGTCGCCGTCCGCTGCGGCGAATACGTCACCGTCGATGTACAGCGAGTTCATCCCGGACACGTCCCGCGCGGTCGCCAAGAATGGGGACCCGGGGCGCGGGAAGCCACCGCCCTCGGCAGACGGCGAGTAGCGCAGGATCTGTTGCTCGGACGGGTCAACGATGTACAGGTTGTACAGGTTGCGATCCTTGTCGCGCAGGTGGGTCCCGAAGCCCTTGATGTCATCGCCC
The DNA here is from genome assembly GCA_046716225.1 of Candidatus Limnocylindrales bacterium. Lineage (GTDB taxonomy): Bacteria > Chloroflexota > Limnocylindria > Limnocylindrales > CSP1-4 > SPCO01. Next base: position 1,833 of record JBKJXL010000141.1, read on the forward strand.
CCCGACGTCGATCCCTTGACGTTGATGCGCGCCAGCGTGCCCTTGCCGGCCGTATCGGCCGGCCGCCACCGCCATAGCTGGTTCTTGGAGTCCAGGATCAGCAGGTCCGAGGTCGCGCCCAGTCCGATGAACCGCGGCGAGGCGACCGTCCCGCCGCCGGCCTTCTGCCCGAACCGCGCGACGAGGGTGGCCTTCTTGGCCTTGAGGTCGATCCGGTAGACCGAGCGGGTGGACCGGTCGAGGGCGTACGGTGCGCCGTCCGGGCCACGCACGAGCCCGCGCAGGTCGATCGGGTTGGCGCCTTCGGCAGGGGTGAACGTGAAGCGGGTCGAGCTGGACACCGGGACCACCCCGTAGAGGCGATCGAGGCCGGCCTCCACCTTGGTCCGGAGCGGGGCGATCGTGGCGGCCTTGACCTTGGCCTCCTCGGCGACGTCGAGCTGCTCGTAAGCCTCGATGAGAAGGTCGCGGGCCTCGTTCGGGGCGTCGACGACGAGATCGATACCCGGGCCGGACACCTTGGCGAGGTTGGCCTTGGCAAGGTCGAGCGCCTGCTGCCCCGCGTTGATCGAACTGATCGCGGTGTCCGGCGTTGAGCCACCGAACGCATATACCGCGATGCCGAGTCCGCCGACCACGATGATCAGGGCGAGCGCCGCCATCGCCGCGCGACGCTGCGTCTCACGGCGGGTCGCCAGCGGGGTCACCCGCCGATAGGCCGGCTTGCGCCGCGGCATGACGTCCTGGAGCCGCACGACGAGGCGGTCGACCGCGCTGCCGGCGGCGACGCGTGCGCTCCCGGCGGCAGCCGTCATCGCGCTCCCGGCGGCGGCGACGTTGTCGGCCAGCGGGATCGGGCTACGCTCCGGGGCACCGGCGAGGGGCTCGGCGGGCTTGACCGGGACCAGCGTGCGGGACTTGGACGTGGCCGAGACCTCGGACGCCTCGAACGCGATCGCCCCGTCGCTGCCGGACCCGTCGGCCGCCACGAACCGGTGGTGGAGGTGCTCCATCGCGGATTGCGGGTGCAGCGTCAGCATGGCGTCCTTGAGCTCGTCCACGCCCAGCTTGGTCATGACGTTCGGGGAGATGAGCACGAGCGAATCGCCGACCGCCACTTCGCCCCGCCAGACGTCCGGCTCCAGGTCGCCGGCCGGCAGCCCGCGATCGCGTTGCGGATCCGGCAGGGTCGACAGACGGGCCTGGCGGATCAAGTACGCCTCGGCAGGGCCCACGGTCGCCACGTACATCTCGTTGCCGCGGACGACGGCCACGGCGACCCCGATCGGGCCGTTGCCGTCGTTGGACCTGAGGCCGAGGCGGTCGGCCTGGTGGGCCAGTCGCTTGTTCGCGGTCATGATCGCCTTCTGGAGACAGACCCGGATCCCGGCCGATTCGTCGTAGTAGTACTCGTTGCGGATCGTCTCAGCCGCGAGGCGCGTGGCCTCCAGCCCGTGACGTGACGCCAGGCGCGACGTGACCAGCAGGTACAGCAGGCCCTTGGAGCGCGCGACGGAACCGACGGTCGGCTCGACCACCACGAGCGTGTCGGGCGAGTCGATGAGGCGGTCGTGCTCGGAGACGACGCCGAGCTTCATCTGGAGTCGGACGGCCATGCGGGCCTCTCGTTTGTCAGGCTGGGCCTCCGCACACCGGATCGGCGCGGATGGACGGAGCGGGAGCGGGCGAGCGACGGTGATCCCGGTTCGATCGAGGACGTTCGCCCCGAGAATGGCTGGCAGGTGTCCGGGATTATACGCGGGGACCTGAACGACGCACGTGCACGCGCAATTCACGCACGCCGAGACCGCCTGGCCTCGCGCTGAAGGCGGCCAGCAGCTCGGTCTGGTGGAGGCGAAGCTCCTGTGCGACGATCGGAGCGTCGGCCTCGACATCCAGTGCGAATCCCTCCAGGTGCGTCACCCGGCATGCCCCGGCCACCGACGGCACGCGCTCGGCGACGATCGCCTCGAACGTCGCCATCGCCCGCGATCGGCGGAGTTCCTCGTCGAGGCCCAGGGCACGCGCCGCCTCCGGGATGAGGTCGCCCAGCCGGACCATCGGCCGCTTGCGCGCGGTCACGACGGCACACCCGCCGTGCGAAGGACGGCCCCGTCGGGCTGGGCGGTCACTTCCCAGCTGCTGGCGATCGCCAGCAGGGCCGGGTCCAGGTCGTCGGGCGTCGTGGTCGTGATGAACGCCTGCGGGAGCTCGGCGATCCGGCGCACGAGGTGCGCCCGGCGTTCGGGATCCAGCTCGGAAAACACGTCGTCCAGCAGGAGCAGCGGCGGTCGTCCGTCAAGGACTGTCAGCAGGTCCAGCTCGGCCAGCTTGAACGCCAGGATGGCGGTCCGCTGCTGGCCGCGCGAGGCGAACCCGGCGAGGTCTCGACCGCCCATCTCGAACGCGAGGTCGTCGCGGTGCGGGCCGACGAGGGTTGACCCGTTCCAGACCTCCTTGTCGGCCGTCTCGGCCAGGCGCCGGACCAGGGCGTCTCGCGGCGACTCGCCGGGCCGTGCCGGAGCGTTCGTCACATAGCGGGTCCGCAACGCGCTCTCCGCCGCCTCGTCCGGGGCGATCTCGGCATGGGCCGCGGCCAATGGGCCGGACAGATCCTGGAGGAGCTGGAGGCGTTGGCCGATGAGTTCCCCGCCCGAGTCAACGAACGTCGTATCCCAGTAGCGGAGCTCGTCGCGTGACGCGCCCTCCTCGCGGATCGCGCGCAGGAGGCTGTTGCGCTGCTGGAGCGTGCGGGTGTAGGTCGTCTGGGCGTCGGCGTAGCGAGGCGAGCGTGCGACCGCGAGCTGGTCCAGCGCCGCCCGACGCAACGACGGGGAGCCGGCGACGAGGAGCATCTCCTCC